>NZ_JAFMPL010000151.1:0-13872 GCF_019038455.1 Nocardia noduli | reverse complement strand
CGCGCAACACCTCGCGGCCACCAAACCCTTGCCCGCCGTGCACGCCATCCTGCGCCGCGACTGGCAAGCCACCCCCAGCCCGGTCCACCGCGCCAGAATCGAAGCCTGGGTACGCGCTCATCCCCTCCCCGACCCGGATACTACTGTCGCCCCCGGCTACGAGCCGCCCGTCAGTGATCCGTTGTTCGCCTACACCGACGACGAACTCGAAGACCGGATCACCGAACTCCAACAAGAACTCGCCCTGGCCGCCACCAACGCCGTCATCTACTCCCCCGCACCATCCGACCCTGCCGACCAGCCCGACATAGACACAGTGGTCGCCCGCCATATGGCAGCCCAAGACGCGATTCGCGCCGCATTGGAGGCCAGTGATGAACTCCATCGTGCTGCACGAGCGATGTATGCCACACGCAGCGAATTGGCCACCCACCGTGAACGCCTCGACGCCACACCCACCCGCAAACGGACCACACGCCACACCCTGCGCACCCGCATCGACGAACTCATCGACGAACAAGCCACCCGCGAACGCGAACACACCAGCGCCCGCGACACAGCTCGCCGCACACGCAACAACGCCATCGGCTACGCCGGAACTCCTGACCACTGGGACGACATACTCGCCACCAGCCCCCATCACATCGAAACCGAAACCCGCGCACGGCAGCACGGAAGTGACAACGTCGACACCAGGACGGAGGCGTTTATCGCCGAAACGAACACCGAGATCGACCGCTACCGTGGCGAACTCGAACGCCGAACTTCCCTCACACCTACCCAACGTGATCACGAACAAGCCCTGCGCCCTGCCCACGATATCGACAATGTCATCGATGCAGCACTCGATGATCCGCCACTCTGGATCGGAACTGACCCAGACCTTGGGCTGTGACAGAACGAGACGCAAGTGAAGCACCTGGCGCTCCCTATGTCCTGAAACCCTGACATCACGCCCGGCTACTCCGGACCGACCTCGACGGCCCAACTACGGCGACCTGCACATACAGCCAGATGCATGCGCCTTGCTGTCCTCAGCTGTATTGACTCCACTGAGTGGTCTTCCGGCCCGCCTTGATGTCGGTGAGGCGTTGATGGAGACGGTCGGCGTATTCCGGCGAATCCGTCGCGCGGCGCAGCGGGCCGCTGAGTTGGACCAGATCTCTCATTTCCAAGAGGGCCGGGTAGTCGGCCCGGTCGGTCAGGTCGTATCCATATCTAGCGATGAAATCAGTGACCCATTGCCTACTACGTCCGTAGCGTATGGCGGCGTGCCAGGTCGGAATGAGGTCCACCTCACGGGGGCCGATACTGACCCAATCCCAATCACCAAGTGTTGGTGTCGGTGGCACCGTCCCACCGTTCCACAGAAGATTTCCGGACCACGCGTCTCCGTGGATCAGTCCAACGCCCAACGGCCAGTCACAGTGGCTAAACTGATCACGGATCTCCTCGATTCGACCGAGTAGCCATGCACGGTCTTGAACAGCGATAACGGAGTGGACTCGTTCGTCCTGGAGCGTGCTGTGGAGTGATTCCAGCGGCTTCCATATTGGCAACTCGATGTACTCGGGCGGCGCGAGATCATGGAGTTGGCGAAGCAGTCCCGCTAAATGCACGGAGTCCAGCACGGCGCTTTCAACTGGCTGAGGATAGTAGGTCCAGAAGCTCACAACAGTTCGATCACGTAGGACAGGCGGGCACCCATCAAGGGGTGCGGTGGCTGCGAACGACATCTCTGCGGTCAACCATCGTGTGACGCGGTAGATATGGTCGACGTTGGCGCGTCCGCTCTCGCTCGTGCTCATCCGTGCGACAGCATTCGCCTTTGGCAGCAGGTAGACGGCGTTGCTCGAGTGATGAATCAGTTGCGCACCCTCCGGATCCACGCCTCGTTCGGCGCACACATCCCCGAGAATTGCCAGGTCATCCGTCACGTGATCAGAGCCTAACCACCGGTGACCACCGTGGTCTGGAACTCGGCTTCTGTTTGCTTGACAACGGCCATCGTTGCATGCGGCACCAGGCCCATCCTGACTGAATTGATGGCTGCGATCGCGCGGGCACTGGTGAGACCACGGGCCGCAGGGAACGTCGTCCGAAGAACCTGGCATGCCTTCTCGACCGACTGGCTTACATTGTTGGGTTCGGTCCTTCTTCCCAGATAGGAACCCGCGAGAGTTGCTGCGGCTAGCACGTGCCTTCGCTCCATTCCATCAGAGCGTTCCAGAACAGCCGGAGCTTGACGCTGTAACTCGGCGCTTCTCCCGGCATCGTGTTCGACGTACATGAATTCTGCCGCCAACTGCTGCTCAGTGAAGAATTGGATCCACACGGGTTCGTCGGACTGTGCTCGGCCCAGGTACTTTTCCGCATCGAGCATTGCCCTGCCGGTCGCTGCATTGTCTTGGTGGAGTGAAAACGCACGTGCCAGCACGGCGCTGCTGCGGGCCGCGGTCCGGGGGGATCCCGACCGCTTCGCTCTGTTGACGGCCGCTTCCCCCAGTTCGATGGCCTGAGCTGTCCGGCCACGATAGTGAGCCTGCATCGACATATCCGTGAGGATGTGTGCGACCAGCGCACCGTTCTCCCCAGCCTTCGCCAGGCTCAACGCCTGTCGGAAGAACTGCTCGGCACTCGCTTGACGAGCAGAGTCGAAGCACATGAACGCAGCCAGACCGGTTAATCGCGCAGCGACGCTGTAGAGCTCGGCTGCGGTTCGATCGTCATAACTACCACGTAATGCCGGTTCAACAACATCGTTAAGGAACGTAGCGAGCGTTGTACGTGTATATCCTCCGCCGAGGTGATGGTCGGCATCGGCGAATACCTGACACATGCCCCACATGACAGCGATGTCCGCAGCGCCTACTCGCCGCACTGTTGAACCACGCCCGAAGTCGGGGCCAATCAGCTGCCGACGGGACGACGCGGCATCAGTGTCGGAGTGACCGGTAACATTCGTTTCCGCCTGTATTCGCCTCTGCTCGTTGTTCACTGACGAGGATGTGGCTGCACACCAGACTCGCCCCAGCACCCCACCGGTATCGAGCGCGGAGTCCATCCGAATTGCGAAAGCGTGAGTCGGACGCCGCTGCCCCACCTCCACCTTCGCTACAAGCGAACCGCTGTCATGACTGATCGCGCCCAGTTGCTTCACCGAGAGGTTTCGCCGCATCCTCCAGTAACGCAGTTCGGCACCGAAGTACAAGCGCGCCGATTCGGTCACGTCCATTTCATCAAGATGCCCGCCCATACCCCTCCTGTTCTGAACCAATCACTCGGCCAGCGGCAGTCGATCTACCCGCGACTGAATGCGTGTTTGCAGCAACACGTCACGCTGGCAACACTCCGTCAGGCCAGTGACTGAATCCTATGGGATCGGCTCAGCTCTGGTCGTGTTCTGGTCTTGACCGGCCGCGGCGGCAATAATCGACCGATGGCGCCTATGCCTTACCGTTTCGACCCACGCGACACCGCTGAGGCAGTGTTCGGTGCTGAATTGCGCGTCCGGCGAGAGCAGTCTGGTCTGTCTCTGCGTCAACTGGCCCCGCTGGTGTTGGTCAGCCACGATCTGCTGGCTCGGATCGAAAGAGCGCAGCGACGTCCGCGACGTGATCTTGTCGACCGCCTCGATGATGTCCTCGACGCCAACGGTGTCCTTCGACGCCTGGCCGCGCCCTTCACCGATGGCCTCCTGTTGGCGCAGGTTGTGGTCTTGGACCCAGATACTGCGGCCCCTGCTCTACGGGCGCTGATCGCGCGGGTGCGTGCAGCCGATCACACGATGGCTGCTGCACATCTCGAAGATCTCGGTGCCCACGCCCGCGCAGCTCAGCAGATCGCCTCACGTCTGGATTTTGCGCGTCAGCGGGTGTTGGGCCGTCTCATCGCTGAGGCGCACCAGTTGTCGGGGTGGATGTTGTTCGATCGTGGCAGCGTCGGTTTGGCCGAGAAGGCTTTCGCTGCGTCACGACTGGCGGCTGAGAAGGCAGGTGCGTTGGATCTGCTGGCGTTCATCGGTGGCCCGAACGCGGCATTCGTCAGTACCTGGTCCGGCGAGCCGGAACGTGGTGCCGAACGCGCCTACGGGGCCTTGTCGTGGGCTCGCCGGAGTGGTAATCGCCGCTTGTCGGCCTTCGTTCTGACGATGTCGGCCCGCGCACACGCCCGGCTCGGGGAGTCCGGGTTGTGCACGCAGATGCTCACGGAAGCGGAGTCGGAGCTGTCTCGACATCGTCCGGACCAACCGGATCCAGCGTGGTTGGAGGTTTTCGATGCTGCCGCGTTGGCTGGGCATCGAGGATCGTGCCTGCTCGATCTCGGCCACCATGGTCACGCGATCGATGCTCTACAAGAGCACGCTTCGGCCAGCGACGCTGAGCGGTTCATCCGCAACCGAACCATTTGGCTTCTCGAGCAGGCCGACGCGCAACTGCGTCTCGGCGAGCATGAGGCCGCCGCTCACACCGTCGATGACGCGATGACTCGACTCGGCCGCGGGGCTGTCTCGCCGCGGGTTCGGCGGATGTTTCGTGCGATCGAACTCGTATTGCGCGCCTGTGGTGACCCCGCCGTTTCCCCGGTCGCCGATCGGCTGCGCGAATTCAACGCGGTGAACGCGTGAACGGGTAGGTAGCCCAACGCATCTCGACACTGCCTCCGGTGTCGGTCACGAGCAAGAGTTCACCCTGGAACCGGCCGTGCGCGGCGCGGAATCGGCCGAGTCCTTCTTCGACGAATCGGGTATCGGTCGTGGCCGGAGCGCTGGCCAGGCAGGCATGCATGCCGTCGGTTTCCCACCGGAACACGGTTTCGTCGGCTTCGGACCACCAACTGCCCAACAACGGCGAGATGTGCGCAGGACACGACGCGGGACGCCATTCGGGTGTCGGGAGGGACGGTTGTTCGGCGATGGCCTGGCGCAGGATCTCGGTCGCCAGATCGCCGGGGGTGACACCGCGGGTGATGTTGGCCAACACCGTGACCACCACGCCACTGGGGCGATCGAGGACGAGCGCGGATTGGAAGCCTGGCATCGCCCCGGTATGGCCGGACACGACGGTGTCCTCGCGCCGCTCCAAGATCAGGCCCAGACCCCATCCTCTGGCCCATCCCACGGTGTCGACCATGACGTGGACGGTATGCATCTTCTCGATCACGCTGTCGGGTAGCACTTCTGGTTCACCACCGGTGAGCGCGTGCCCCCAGCGCAGGAGGTCACCGGTGGTGGACCACAGCTGCCCGCCCACCCCGACAGCGCCCTGATCCATCACCGGTTCGCGGTGCACGGTAGCCACGAACGGATCGAGCCGGTATCCGACAACAGCATTCTCGGGTTGGCTCCAGCAGGTGTGCTCCAGCCCCAGCGGTTCGAGCAGGGTTTCGGTGATCGCGGATTCACATGATCGTCCGAGGATGGATTCGATTACTTGGCCCAGGATCGCGTAGCCGAGATTGGAGTAGTGCCAGCGTTGTCCGGGCTCGGCCACGAACTCGACCTGGGAGAACATCTCACGGAGCTGAGCGGGTGAGGGGCCTTGCATGCTCTCCCACATGTCGGTGGGGGCTTCGCGTTGCAGCCCGCTGGTGTGCGACAACACCATGCGCAGCGGGATATGCCCGAACGGTGTCCCCGGCAGAAACCGGGCGATCGGGTCATCCAGGCCCATTTCTCCACGCTCTGCGAGTAGCAGTGTCAACGCGGCGGTGAAGGTCTTGGTGATCGAGCCGATGCGATAGCAGCTCTCGCGGGTCGCGAACCGCTGACTCTCGACGTCGGCATAGCCCGATTCCGCGACGGCTCGCGCCACGCCGCCGAGGCCGACGGCCACGAGCAGACTCGGGATCCCCGCGCCGGCCTGGATGTCGGCCACTCGCGCGGAGAGCCTGGTTTGGAAGTCGCTGTCCATCGATTCCTTCCCGTCGCACCCAGGATCGCATACGCGCGGATCGTGGCCTGTGGACAAAAATTCTGTCCACAGCAAACACCTTCCCCCAGCTCACGACAGCGGCCACGCTGAAGTTCAGCGCTCGGGCCAGCCGGTCGGTTGCTTGTCCACCTGGGCAGGAACGCAACCAGTCACCGGATCAGCCGACAACGCTTCATCTACGAGGTCTGGATCCCCCCTCGTCGTCGCCGAGTGCCGAACCCGATGTAAGGAGGCTCTCGAATGCATACCCAGCGGTCAACGCAGACGCGCGCGGCTCACTCCGCCGGACAACAGCCAGCCATGTCACACCGTCACCGCGCATCCGCTGCGACGCCGTGTACCGCGATGGCACACCAATAGTCGGGGAGCCTGTGATGTGGATCGGATACGCCCGCTCAGAACTGGTTCCCCGCAACGCCGGGAGCCCGCTACACCGCGCAATGCACGACTACGCCGCACGCTGCGGGTTCGGTGAAGGCAGGGTGGTCTTCGAACCGCTCGCGCCAGAGGTGCTGGTGCACGACATGCTCGCCGAGCTCGATCGCCGCGATCCCACCGCGACCGTGATGGACCGCCTGCACGAGGTCGCCCGCTCCTGGGGTGCGGATCTCACGCCGGTCTTCGCTCCCGCGCGCCGCGCCGAAGTCTTGTGGCAGATCATGGATTCGATCGCGGAGTCGGCAGGTTCGCATCTGATCGTGGCGTCTCGCGAGCACTTGACCCACCTCGGACCTTCGGGGCGCGCGGCGGTCACACAACTGACCCGAACGCGGACCGTCGGAGTTCACTTCCTCGACTCGCCCTCGCCACCCGACCTCCGGGTCCGCAGTCAACCTCCCGGGCCCGGGCTACCCGGTCCGGTCGAGCGGGTTCTGGTGGAATCCAGGATCGGTGCAATCCCGACCGTGGCACAGTTCGACGCGCTCACGACCCTGTCCCAGCTCGGATGGACCGAGGTGATCGAGGCGGTCGACGCGGTATATGTCGCACTGATCAATGACCTCGACACCATCAGCAAGCCAGCCGAGGACTTCGAATTCCTCCCCAAATCCGCACCCGCTGTCATTCGGTTGCTCACCACAGCGGCAGGGCAGTTGATCGTAGAACTCGAGGAACCGCGTCGGTCCTCGGACGACATCGCGGCCTCCGTGACAGCGGTATGCGCGGACACGCAGCGGCTCACCGACAACGGTCGAACCTTCACTCGCTGCGCTCTGGCCACTCCAGCGCCCGCTTCCGATGCCCTGCTCGGAGGTCGACGATGAGCGTTCTCGCCCAGGCCACCGACCCCGTCGCGACACCGAACGGCAGGCGGGACAGCATTCACACGCCCGCTGCGGAAGGGCTGTTGGAGGCTCGGCAACTGTTGCTGGCTATCGCCGGACAGTTGGAGGGTGGTTCCGGTTTGATCGAGTGGGCGCGCGAGCTGGCCGATCTGCACGCCACCGGGATCACCGCGATGATCTCCCCCCTCCGGCGACCCGCCGATTTCGATGCCGCTGCGATGCACGTCCGAATCCGGGCAGTCATCGGCCTGATCGATGACTGGTCGATATTCCACCTCCCCCGCCCGACCGCGGCGCGCCGCCACACCCACTCCCTCGGGGAAGTGATCAGCCACGTCGCCGAAACCTATGCCCAGGTCCAATGGACACTGCGCCACAGCGACAGCGCCGAACACCGGCACGAGGCAGCGGTGCGCTTCGCGCAGGTGCAGCAGGGATACGCCGACCTCATCGGCGAGATCAAAGCGATGCGAGTCGAACTCGCCTTGGGCTGGCGCGGACCCCGACCGATTGCATGACTGATCACCGGATAGAAGACACACCGTTCATGTACGCACAAGACCTCAACCTTGTCGGGCTACCACAAGCCAAGGACTGGACCAGCGAATTCGCCCCCACCTACCAGCCCGCACCCAACCGCCACACATACGTGCGCTGCTCGACGCGGCACTGCGCCGCATCCTCGCCGCAGTCGTCACGACCACTGCGCCACGAACGGCACCGACACTGCCGCTCTGGTTCTACATGCACGCCAAAGACCTCACCGACGCCCACCGCAGCGCCGCACCGGAGCGGCTGGCGCTAGTGATCCGCCAGATCGATGAACGTAGCGCCTTGATCCTGGCGATCTCCACGCCCCGGATCGGAGTCGGGGAGCTGGTGTCGGAGATCGCCCGAAGCTGGATCGACCACGCGCACAATCCGGCTACCCACGACGCGGCAGAGCAACTCACAGCCGCCCAGCGCGCCTACGACACCCGAGTTGCGCGCCTGAGCGAGCTGTAGCTGGACAGACATGACGCTGCCATCCCTGTCCCCGCCGCCGCGACCCCGCGCGAGCTATCACCAAGACAACCACCCACCTCATCCGGCTTCTACCCGCGAAGGATCAACTGTGACCGCTGTCCTGACCCAGGCGCTTCGATTTGCCGACCTCGACTCACCCACGGTGGTGTTCGACTCCGACCTCGGCCACGATTTGGACGACACGATCGCCTTGGCGGTGCTCGCGAAAACGGTCCGGAACCTAGTCGTGGTCACCAACGACGAACCATTGGCTCGTCCACGTGCACAGTTCGCTCGCGCCCTGTTGGACGCGATGGGCCGTCCCGAGGTGATCGTGGTCGCCGGTCACCAGTTGCACGGCAGCGAGGACCGCTTCCTCATGGACGGCGTCGTCCCGCATTCGACCCCGTCGTTCACCGATGTCGCCGCTGTTCTCGCGCAGGTGTGTGAAACCTCCACCGGTCCGGTGATCTGGATCGGTGCCGGACCCGCCACCAACCTCTCGACTTTGTTCGTCACGTCCCCGCACCTCATCGAGAAGATCCAGGTGACGATGCAGGGTGGATGGCTCGACCACTACCGCCGTCCCGACCGTGCCTCTCACAATCCACGGATGGACCCCGCCGCGTTCGGGTTGATGCTGCGTGCCGCCCACCAGCCGCGTCTGGTATTCAGCACCCACACCAACATCGGCACACTCGCGGTCACCACCTCCTCACCTCTCTACGCCGCGCTCACCGCACCCGATGCTCCGCCATGGACACGACTGCCCGCCGTCCATGCCCAACGCTGGCTCGCGCACCGGCCCTCAAGCTGGATGAACGACCCCGCCACCGTCGCCGCCGCACTCGGTCTACCGGTCGTCGACTTCGCCACCGAGACAGTGCGGATCGCCCCGGACGCCCGTCTACACCGCGACCCTCACGGCCGCCAGATCCAGGTCAGCACCTCATTGGACGGTCCCGCCGTCATGAACTGGATCAGCACCACCCTCGCCCTACCCGATCCCCAGTCCGGCTCGGCCGACCACCCGATCACCTCCGGTCGATGAGGTTCCACCACACCGAAAGGCCCTCCGCGATGCCCACATCCCGAACTATCCCGGCAATCCTGCACACCGTCGTGCGGATCTTGCTGCAAGCGCTGATGTACGTCCTGCTGGCCAGCTTCGCTGTCGACATGATCGCGACCCTCGTTCGTCGCCGCGACCTCACCGCCGCAGCCCACGACGCCGTCGCCCGCTTCGGCGACGACCATCACGACTCGCTCTGAGCACAACAACCCACCACGAGAGAACGGAACATCCATGGCACGCGGGACCGTCCGATGGTTCAACAGCGGCAGAGGGATCGGGTTCATCGCACCCGACAACGGCGCCGACGACATCTTCGTCCACCACTCCGAAATCCAGGCCGAAGGATTCCGCGAACTCGCCGCCGGGCAGAAAGTCGAATACGAACCCGGCCAAGGCCCGAAAGGCCCAGCAGCAAAACAAGTCCAAGTGCTGTGAACAGCGTCATCGACGCCCTCGGCCACACCCGCAACACCGGCCGAAAAAGCGCCTCCCGCACGACGAGCATGGCCGATTATTGTTGGCCCGGCGTGTCGGGTGTACGCGGGTTGTACCCAGCGGCCGGGTGCTCCTATAAGACGCTGAAAGTGCTGCTCGAACACCTCCATCAAGTGGTCCGAGATTGGTGTGTCTGTTTCCGACACGGGGGTCTCCTTCGCCACCGACGGCCACCTGGACAACTACACGTGCAACCGGTGGTCCGATGGCTACACAGGCCACATCCGCGCCTGGGTTGGAAAGTCGTGTGCCGCAAGTTCTTGACCACGCCACCGATTCGCCGCCCAGCAGAGAACGGGACCGTGCTCCACACCCCCGAGACCACCGGCATCGAAAGATGCCGGTGGCGCGGATACACGATCCCCACACCATGGCCCAGCCTGACTAGCCCTGCTCGATACAGGAGCACCAGCATGACTCCCTTGAAGAGCCGGATGCGAAGAAACTCGCACGTCCGGTGCGGTGGGCGGCCACAGGAAACCCAGTTGGGACTAGCGCAGTGACCGCCGAGCAGGTTGCCGCGTCGACGGCGGCGATCATCGCGTTCAGCGCCGGAGCTGCACGCGGTCATCGCGCTGCCGCGATCGAGCTGGGTGAGTTGTACGGCTGCCTGGACGAGGCCCCGTCGCCGATGGTGGGGGTGCGGTGATGTTCGAGAGTTGTCACACCGCCTCCGAGGTCGCCTACATCTATCGCCGCATGGGAATCCCGGTGTCGGTCACCCTCGACCGGGTGGCGGTGATCGCTGGCCGGGATTTGGGGGCGGTGGCTATGCCTTCCCAGTTGGGCAGCCTTGTGCACGAGGCGCTGCTCGAGGATTCTCGGTGCGGTTCGGTGCCGGTCTTCACCCACGCACGATCCCGCCGCGAGGAGTGGGTGTTCCTGGTCGGTCCGGCGTGGGGCGGGAAGATCGCGCACCGGACACTGGAAAGCCTGCGGGAACACGGGGTGCGGTTGCTGGATTCCGGGCAGCGGGTGTGGTTGCCGATGAGTGATCACCCGACAGGTTGGCGGTGGATTTCCGAGCCGGTCGAGTCGAAGAAGATCCCGTCCCGTAGCAGTGTGATCGCTGACGCCCGGAACTCGATCGGCCGGTTGCAGATGTCGACGGCGTGGACGTGACCGATGGACACCACACCGGATATGCCCGAACTCCGCTGCACAGGAACGCTATCGGAGCTGCCCTCGGGTGAGGCGTTGCTCTCGGCGATCCGTGGACATCACGTCGGCGATCACCGGTTGGCCCGGCTCGCCTGCGAGTTCGGGGCGATGTATCACCGTCGACTGACCGCCGTCTCGTGCGGGTGCTGTTGTCGCCGAACAGAACTCATCCTCGACGTCGACATGTGGGTGGGTGAGCATCTGCCGATCCCGCACCCGCACGCGGCACTGCACACCGAAACACTCGGGACGGTCATCGACCGCCTCGCCTATACACAGGTCCGCGCCTATCACCTGTTGATGACTGTGGATGATGTGGCGGACCCGCAGGTGCACGCGGCCTGGTACCGGCTCGCGGAGCTGGTCGACGGCTACACCGACCTGATCACCGCCGTCAACCAGCGTTCCCGTCGCCTGACCGCTCTCGGGGATGGCCGCTGATGGGCGGGCAGGGTCTGCCGAGTAGGGACACGCTGTTGGCCGCGTGCCGTGGCTTTCCCTCACAAGTGACGATCCCGTGTTGCACGCCGCCGCCGAGCTGGCGGTACTGCATCAACGCCGCGAGCAGACACCACACGCCGCACTGAAGGCGATCGATGACCACCGCGCCCGGTTGATGGGCTCCATCGACTCGCCGATCAGCGGGTGCCCGTCGAGAAGGCGGCGTCGAGGATCGCGCGAGCGATAGACGACGAGATCACCTGGCATCTGGGCAACCACCTCCGAGCGGTGAGTGTGATCGATGACGACGCTCGCGGGGTGACCGTGGGTGAACTGTTGGGACAGCTCACCTTGTACGCGGCTGTGATGGACAACTGGGACACCGGTCACGGCCGGTGCCCGATCGCACCCGCCTTCGTCGTGCTCGGTGACCTGTACGAGTCGCTGACCACGCAGATGGTCACCGGTAGTGCGCGCCAAGCACGCCGACGCTCCCACGGAGCACCTCCGATCACCGAGCCCCGACGCATCGGCCTGATCGCCTCGCCGCCCCCGCCGAGCGGGCGGGCGGTGACAGCGATGCTCCGGTTCCCCTGCCCCGTCGCCCCGGCACCCCCGATCTCGCGGTCACCCTGCGCTGTGCGCGACCGCAACGACGCACACCGCCCGCCACGGCACCGATCCCGTTGCTGCACACACAGTTCCACCCCGATGAAGGAGAACCCTCGATGCCGACTTCGATCCCCTCTGCCGATCCGTTGATCACGCACGACGAGTCCGAGTCTTCGGGGCTCACCGTGCTGGATACCGATATCGGAGGCGGCCCCGACGATTTCGTTGCCCTGGTGATCGCCGCACGGCTGATACCGGACCTGCTGGTGGTCACCGCCGACGAGGTCGGCGGGCTACGAGCGCGACTGGCCCGCCGCGTCCTGGACTCGTTGGGACGCGGTGATGTCGAGGTGATCGAGGGCATCGACCTCGGACACCGTCGCCTGTTCCTGCCCGACCCCGGCCAGACCGTGCCCGCCTACGTACTGCCCGGTGTCGAGGAACTCGAGGACCGCCGCCACGAGCTGGCCGACGCTCTGTATGAGCGGATCGTCAACACCGAGGGTCCGGTGTGCTGGGTGGGTTGCGGGCCGATGAGCAACCTCACCGCCTTGTTGCTTGCGACACCCGAGGTCGCCGAACAGATCACGGTCTGGCAGACCGGCGGCTGGCTCGACCACCACTACGACCTCGAAGCCAGCGAGCACAACCTGCACACCGATACCCTCGCCGCAGGCTTGGCGCTGCGAATACTGCCCACCCCCCGCCTGGTCCTCGCCGATCACACCCACCACCGCGAGATCCGCGTCACCACCGACTGGACGCTGATCCACGCCCTGGACTCCGACACCGCCCCCGACTGGGCACGACTGCTCTCGGCACACGTCCACCGGTGGATCGCTCGCGGGCATCACGGGTTCTGTTTGCACGCCCCGCTCACGCTCTCGGTCGCATTGGGTCAGCCCTTCGTCGTCTTCGCCCCCGCGCATGTCCGTATCGGTGACGACGCCCGCCTCTACCGCGATCCCTACGGACGCCCGACGCGAGTCTCCAACACGGTCGACTATTCGGGTTTCGTGACGTGGGTGAGCGAGCTGCTGTCGTGGTGAACCCCTGCCCGCACTGCGGCCACCCCGCACCACCGACCCGTGCGCCAGGCACTGGCGAGATAGACAAGCACAGGCTCGCGCTCGAGTTGTCCGAACCCACACACCCCCGCGTCCTCGACGCCCTGCTCCCCTTGCACCTCGACCACGGCTACGACCTGACCGACCCGCGCCGCTCGGTCGGCAAGGACAACCTCGCCGTCGATCAGAAGATGACCGCGCGATTGGACGACCGCGCGCCGGGATTCCGTGCCAGCGTCCACGCCGGACACGTGTTTCTACTGCGGGCGGTGACCGAGCTGGCCGGGCGCGGGGTCCGCCAGTACGTGATCCTCGGGTGCGGGTACCCGCGAGAACTCAACCCGGGCAGCGCCGCCCGGCGGGTCATCCCCGAGGCGCGTGTGCTCTACCTCGATGACGGGCTGTGCGTCTCGGCCTACGGGCGCGCGCTCCACGACACCGACACCCACTACGCCCATGCCGATCCGGGCGACCCCGCCGCGATCCTGCACGCGATCGACTACACCCACCACCGCTACCGCCGTGACGGGATCGACCGCGCCGAACCGATCGCGTTCGTATTCGGGTCCCTGGTCCTGGAACGACTCACCGACCCCGCCACAGTGATCGCCGGACTCATCACCGCACTACCCCACGGATACATGGCGGCGACCCACATCTGCACCGACACCACCCTCGACACCGCCCAACACGCAGCCACCGTCTACTACGAACACGCCTTGACCATGCGCCCCCGCACCACCACCGAACTCACCACCCTGCTCGCCGGGATCGAACTACTCGACCCCGGCCTGACC
>NZ_JAFMPL010000150.1:0-14012 GCF_019038455.1 Nocardia noduli | reverse complement strand
CCGGACCGCCCTCCCAGCCGCCCGACCCACCGGCGGGCGCGGCGCAACCGGACGATCCCGGCGACTCCGATTCCAGCGATCGCACGCGTCGCGACAGCACCCCCGTGGAAAGTCGAACCGAGGAGGTCGGACGAACCGACGGGGGTCCGGAACGCTCGGAGGATTCCTCCGAGCGCGAATTCCGGCAGGCGGTCCTGAACCGCTTGGCTGCCGACGCCACCGCCGCGGCCAGAGAAGCGGACGCGGCCAGGCAAGCCGGGGACGAGCAGGCCGCAGCCGAGGCGACCGCGCGCCGCGATCTTCTGGACGCCGCGCTCCTGCGTGCCGTGGAACGCTACGCACTGCTCGACGCGGGCGCGCATCTCATCGGCGACCACCGACTCGGTGTGCTCGACGGCGACCCACCCCGCTACCTCGTCGCGGGCTGGAGCGCCGCCGACGCGGCCTCGGTTCTGGCCGAAGCGCTCACCGCCGACCCCGGCCTGGCCGACCTGTTGCGTATGCCCGGCGTGGAGATCCACGAACTGCGATTGGTGATGGACGAGAACGGTGCGATCACCGTCCACGCCGTCGAAGCGGGCCGGTCGGCCGGGGATAGCACGCCGGCCGGCGCGGAAACGCCATCTCGCGACCGCACGCCGACCGGCGAAACCGAATCATTTCGACCGCACGACACCGCGAACAGCGCCGAAGTCCCCACGAACTCTGCGTCGATTCCCCACGACCGCAGTACGGATCCCACCCCCGGCGAACAACGACGAGACGATTCGGCCCGCTCCGATAGTGACGCCGAATCCAATGCTTCGGCACAGGATCGTGCCACCGACTCGACCTCCGGTGCGCCTCGACAAGGCAATCCGCCGGATTCCGAGTCCGCGAGTCCGATCCACGATCGCGATGAGCCGTCCGCCGGTCGGAGACCTGACGGCCCGGAAGTATCGGACGTGGATTCCGAGTTCGCATCTCAGGTCCATGGTCGTGAAGCGGGCGCCGACAGCGTGCGTCCTGACGTCACAGCGGTGTCGGACGTGGATTCCGATTCCGAGCCCCCGGTTCATGGTCGTGACGAGGCCGCCGACAGCGGGCAACCCGACGGTCCGGCAGTGTCGGAGGCGGATTCCACGCCCCCGGCCCACGGCCGCGATGACCATCCCGGCAACACGCGACCCGACGATCCCACAGTGTCGGAGGCCGATTCCGGCCCGGCACCGCCGCCCCGGGACAGCGGTGACGACTCCGCCGATGCCGTCCGCGAGCACGCCGAGGCCGTCGCACGTCGCGACGCACTGGCCGAGCGTCTACGCGAACTGGCCGACCAACTCCCCATCCGAGATCCGGAATCCCTCGCGCCCGAACGGATCGCCGCCACTCTCCGGGAATTGTCCGGTTGGCGCCTGTCCGACGAACAGACCGTCGCCCTCGCCGAATTCGGTCGGTTGGTGCCCGATTACCTCGCCGCGCACGCGGAGGTGGCCGCACTCGCCGACCGGATCGGGCTGATCCAGGAATACGACCGCCTGCTCGCCGAGCACAAGGAGTTGGTCAGGGAACGAGAGTTCGTGCGCGCCAAGGCCGATCGGCGCGCGGACGATCTGATTCACAGAGTCGGACTCGGTCCCGACGATTCGGTTCCGTGGACGGCGCGCGATTCCGAGAGTCGCGAGGACGCCATCCGCGCGATGCACGCCGAAACAGGCACCGACAGAGTCGATATCACCGGCGGCATCGACGAGTTGAGCAGGCAGGACCGCAGACTCGCCGACGCCGATGCGCAGCGGTCGCGCCGCGAGGCGATCGAGAAACTCATCGAGGCCACCGACCGCTTCGACGAACTCGACGAACAGGTGCGGCGATTGGAGCAGCGCCTCTCGGAACTGGAGCACGCCGGTATCGCCGTGCATCGTCCTCCGAGTGCCGAGGCGGCCGCGCGGATCGACGAGTTGGCCAGGCAGCGCGCCGCCGAACTCCAGCGCATCAAGCCGCGCCGGACGATGCGCGACGATCTCGCGATCCGCCTCGGCGTCGTCGACGAATCCGGCGCTCCCGACGAGACGGCCCTCACCCGCGATCTCGAGGAAACCATCGCCGACCTGCGCGATCGCATCGATGACGACTTGCGTTCCGGCACTCTGCGTGTCGATGAGCTCCCGGCACGCCTGCGCGCTGTCGACGCGCTGGCCGACGCTGCCGCCGACGTCGCCCGCGCGCACAACCTCGTCGGCCGACTCCAGGACGAGATGGCGGGACTCGCGGGCGAGTGGCGTCGCCAGATCGAGGCGGAGGGCGGAAGGATGGTCACCGATCGCGTCGGGATCATCGAAGGCGAGCGACCTCGTATCGTCGTTTTCGGCACCAGGCCGGACCCGTATGCCCCACGCGCCCGATATGATCAAGCTTTCGACCACGCGGTGCGCACGGATGCGGCGGTCGCTCAGGCCGTGGTGCGCGCGGAGACGACGGTCGAGTACCGCAGTGTCCTCGCCGATCGCAATGGCGGGGTCCGCGCGGAACCGATGACCCCGCCCGAGGTCGAGCGACTGAGTTCGGGCTGGCGCGACGGCAATCGCCTGGACATGACCAGGTGGCGTGATTCCGAAGGCCAGTGGCACCCGGTCGATCCGACTCGCCCCGATTGGACGACCGGACGCGACGGCGCGACCCTGCCCAAGAAATTCACCCCGAAGGATCCCCCGGACGGCGTGAGCGGCTGGGCGATGGAGGATGTCGTCAACGACATCACCCTGCCGACGGATGACGTTCCGGCGGGCCAGATTCCGGAGAGCACGCTACCGGTCCACGCCCCGCAGGCGCCGTCGCAGTACGACACCTCCGGGGTCCCCTCGGGTGTCGAAGTATTCGGCCAGCACTGGGGCGCCGATTCCTACAATGTGGTGCGCCTGATCCTCATGGCGGCGCAGGTGCCGAATCATCCGGCGGTGAAAGCGTGGATCCAGCGCCACCCGGAGATCGGCCGATGGGTTCAGCAACGTCCCTGGCTCAGGCACATTCCGCCGTTCGGAACGGTTTTCGCGAACTACGAGTGGTTCGCTCCGCCGCAACGGAATGTGCAGCCGATGTTCCGTCCGTGGGATCCTGCCGATCACGCGCCGCCCGCGGGCCGGGTCGACATCCCGCCCGCGCTGCGAGCCGAGTGGGATCGCGACGTCGCCGCCTGGCAGCGGGTGCAGGACTGGGCCGACGCCGAATACGATCGTTTCCTCGCCGACGACTCCGACGTCGACACGATCGCAGACGGTCTGGAAGCCCACCGCAGGGCGCGCCAGGAAGCGGCGGCCCGCGAGATCGTCGACGCGATTCGTGAGCAGTTGGTCCTGCGGCATCGCGGTATCGATCCGACCGGGGACGTCGATGCGCAGATCGCCCGCATCAACGATGAAATCGACCGTGTCGCAGCAGAACTCGCGGACCGATTCGCCAGTGACGACGAGGTGGCGGTGCGCGACACCGTCGCCGACATCGCGGATCTGATGCTCGCGCACGATTTCCCGGACAATCTCGCGGGTGATCGCCTGCCCGGCGAAACCCCCGAGGACACCATTGCCCGAGCGCTCGCCACCTACGCTCGCGACGACACCCCCGTCTACACGCGCGAACAGATCCAGCAGATCAAGGATCACCTGATGCGCGACGCGCACCGGGTGCGCGATCACGCCGACCCGCACGCCGTCTACGCGCGCAGGCCGATGGACCGCTTGGCCGACGTGGCCGAAGCGTGGAATCGTCTCATCGCGGGCGAACCACTGCCGCAGGACCTGGTCCTGCTCGGCGATGCACTCGCCGAATCCGACTACCTGCGTCGGCGTCCCGACGCCGGATGGCGCGACGCGAATGTGCACGCGGTCGGCCTCGGCTTCCATTGGGACGCCGATCGCCCACCACTCACCGACTGGCGTGTCGGAATCCCGTACGCGCCCCCGCCCGTCCCGATCGCGCCCGGCTGGAGTCCGCCGGAAAGCTCCGGTGAGACACCACCGCGCCCGATCCCGCCGGGTCCCGACGGGCCTTCGAGCGACCCGGATGACGGCGGACCGGCACCACTACCCCCCGGCCCGTCGAATTCGCCGCCCGCGTTGCCCGGCGAGACGAACGCAGCACCGACCAGTGACGGTGAGGCGCCGACGAACACCGACCGGTCATCGGATCGTCGCGTGTGGCCGCCGGAAACCGGCGACGAGGGACAGGCGAGCGCTCGCGACCTCGATCCGGGGGATTCCGAACGAGACCCAGGCGCCTCGACCCCGGACGATGCGGCGGAGGCCGACCTCGCGTCACCGTCGTCGGCAGAGGCTGTCGCCCGCACCGACTCCGACTCCGACCCAGCCCCAGAGCCCGTTCGGTCCGATCCCGACCGGCAGCGCGCGGCGGAGGCCGCGGCCGCAGAGTTGGAGGCCGCGCGAGCCGCACGCGCCGAGGCGATGCGTGGTTTGCCGGTCAACCCGGAAGATCTGGCATCGCGCGAGTCCGTGGACGAGGCCATCGAAGGCATGTTGTCGCGCACGATGCGCGTGGACGAGATGGCAGAGACGGTCCGCAGGATCGAAACCCTGCGCGAGGCCGCCGAACGCTACCTCGACGCCGAAGAAGCACACCGCCACTTCGCCGACCATCCTCCTGAGCCCGCTGAGCCCGCTGAGCCCGCTGAGCCCGCTGAGCCCGCTGAGCCCGCTGAGCCCGCTGAGCCCGCTGAGCCCGCTGAGCCCGCTGAGCCCGCTGAACCGAGGGAGTCCGTGCAGCGGACAGGCCACCCGGAGCCAGTGGACTCAGCGGAGTCGGCGGATCCAGCAGAATCCACTTCGCAGCCCGGGAGTCACCCTGTCCCACAGGGTGACTCGGACGTGACGAGTACCGAGGAGTCGAGCACGGACTCTCGCGAGGGTGATCATATCGATCCATCGGTTCGGGTTCCGAGGGATGGAGTCCCGCCGCCCGGAAGCACCACCGACCCGGATGAAGACGCCGCGAGCGCCGAACCGTCAGGTGCATCGGACGGGAACGGTCGCCGTGGCGACAACGACGGTGACGAGCCGTCCTCGAATGGTGCGGATCCCACCGGCAGCCGCCGACCGCATCGGTTGCCCGGTTCCTCACTGCGCTCGCATATTCCGCATCCGCCCAAGGATTACGACGTCGAATTCCCGCCGCCGCTCGACATCCGGGTGATCGATCCAGGACCCTGGCCCCTACCCGAGCCTCCGTCGGACCAGTCCGCCCCGCCTCCGTCGACTCCGCCTCCGTCGACTCCGCCTCCGCCGACGCCACCGGGACCGGGGTTGCCGCGACCGGAATTGCCCTCCCCTCCAACCCAGCCCACACCTCCGCCATCGGAAAACCCGCCATCGGTACCGGGGCTACCGGACCCGTCGTGCCCACCCGACCTGATCCCGACTCCACCTCCCGGTGATCAGATCCCGCCGCCGTGCACCGACCCGCCACCTACTGAACCGTGCCCGCCCGGCACTGTTCCACCAGGTCAGTCGGTCCCCCCGGGCTTACCTCTGCCACCCTCGACCCCGATCCCTCCCGGCTCGTGGCCCGGTGTCCCACCTGTCGGGGGGACGCCGAATTGGCCGACTCCGCCTGAACAGATACCGCCGGATCGGCTGACTCCGCCGCCCACCATGCCGACTCCGCCGGGTTGGCCAACCCCGCCCGATCAGCAGGGTCCTCCGGAATGGATGACGCCGCCTTCCGGCACACCGGTCCTACCCGGCGCGCAGACTCCACCGGATTGGCTGACGTCTTCCACCGGGCAGGATCAGCCCGGTGGACAGGTTCCGCCGGATTGGTTCACGCCACTTTCCGACGCACCGGTGCTGCCTGGCGGGCAGACGCCTCCAGATTGGTTGACGCCACCGTCCACCGGGCTGGATCATCCGGGTGGACAAACTCATCCGGGAGCGCAGAATCCGCCGGAATGGTTGACTCCGTCGGCCGGTCAGGTGCGACCGGATGGGCTGACGCCGTCCGGTTGGCCGACATCCCCGACATTCCCCGGCGACCAGGCTCCCCCCGCTCCGCTGCCCAACACCGATGGACAGTTCGCGCCGGGCACACAAGTTCCACCGGGCGGCACCGCCCACACCCCACCGAACGGGTGGAACCCCGGCAGCCTCGTTCCATCGAATCCGGTTGCCGCGCCGACTCCGTGGACGTCCTCCGACATCCTGCCCCCACCTGCATCGCAACCCCACACCCCGACCCAGCCGGGAAATCCTCTGCCGGGCAATGGCATCCCGTCGACAGCAAACCCGCCGCAGGGTGATTGGTCGCAAGAAGGATCCACACCGACGATCCCACCGCCGCCGGTGATGCCCGGCCTGCCCCCATCCGGTCGAGATGACCGACGAAGGCAGCCCGACAACAGCCGAGTCTCGGACGGGCACAACGAGACCGAATCGACCCTGCTGGTCCGCCCGTTCGCGGGCTACGGCGTCTCCGCCGAATTCGATCCGACCACCGGTGCGCTGCAAGCGACCGCGATCCGCTACCGGCAGGAGTCGGGCGTCTATTGCGAACTCGCGGACGTGATGGTCGTGCTGTATCGCCGCGACTCCAGGTTGGTGGCGCGGATCGGCGGATTCTGGTTCGACCTCGACGGGCCGATCACGGTGGAGTGGGTCCAGGGCCCGCAGCGGCAGACGGAATTCGTTGTCACCGACGGTGCTTCGATTCTGTGCCGACTGACCTATCGCACGTTGCCCGAGGAACTGGATATCGGTCGCTATATCCGGGATCTCTGGGCGGACACGGCACGACGCGCGGAGGTCTTCACGTGATGCGGCGGGATTCGGCAGCCGTGATCGGCTCGTCGCCGCCGCCGTCCCCAGTGGCAGGGCTGTACAAGGACTTCGGTGTCGAGCGGAGACGCGGACAAACGATCGAGGAGAGGGCGGCGACGTGAACATGCCGGACGACAACGGCAACTACAGGCCGCACTACGAGCCGGTCATCGAACCCGCGAGCGGTGAGTTGCCCGATATCGAATCCGCATCCGACGATGTGCCGGAGGTCGATTCGGACGGGTCCGATCGGAGGTCCGCCGCGACAACCGAGCCCGCCGAAAGCGATGCCCCCGATGTCGGCTTCACGGTCGCGGAGGAATCCGACGACATGCAGGAGCGCGCGAAACGTCTGTGCCACAAGCTCGCCCGCGACCTCGCCGCCACCGGACCGCACGGCTGGACGCGATTGGACGCGGTCTTCACGCTGACCACCCTCACCGAGATGGTGCAGGTGTTCTTCTCGGACGAGCACGACCGTTCGCTGCGCGTGCATCCGGGACCCGATGTGCTGTCCACGGTTCGTGAGCATCGTCGCCTTTCCGCGGAACTCGGTGACGGCCCGTGGTGGCGTCTGATTCTCACCTTGAATCGCGAGGGCGCCATCGAGGTCGACTTCGATTACGGCGACGACCCGTTCCCCGGTGACCAACTCTTCCCGCCCGAGGCCTACGCCGCCGACCTTGAGGTGTATCCGCGCTCCGCACTTCCGGTCTGGCTTGCCGCCTACATCCATCACGGCGGCAGGCAGAACCGTCCGGCACGCGTCGCCGCCATTCACGCGCGTGCCGATCGACAGGCCGATGTGCGCCCGACGCGCAGCGGCGACGATTTCCCTGCGCTACCGGTGATGTGGGGGCGCTGGGCGGTGATGGCCGCGGCCTTCGTGGCGACGGGTTCTCAGCGAGGTCCGCGCATCCTGCCCGCGCTGGGCGTTTTCGAGGGATCGCGTCGCAGCGGCGCGACGCTGTACATGTTGCCCGGTGGTCGCGCCGTACTGTCGGGCGGCGTCTGGAATGCCGCTGAACTGGACGCGACCTACAACGGCGGCGCGCCCACCCCGCAGCTGTTCGCGGGCGCGCCGGAATGGGTGGCCAATCCGGTGCTGAATCCGCGTGCCGCCAACGGTCTGCTGTCGTTCTGCTACTGGTGGGAGGCAGGGGACTGGTATCGCGGCGAATCCCCGACGGCGGAGCGGCTCGTGGACGCCGTGCCGGGAATGTGGACCACCGATACCGTCGCCGACGTGATCTGCGGTCTGCTCGCCGAGTCTCCGACCGATCAGCGACGCGCAGCCGTGCTGACTCTCGTTTCCGCGGCAGAAATCGGCGTGGTCACCCGCGACACCCTCGCCGCGGTCTTCGATGACGACTCGGACGTCGACAGCGCGTACTACCAGCTGACGATGGCAGGTGTCGCGGTCTCGATCCCCGAGCCGATGCCGCGGGAGGACGCGCTGGCGAAGGTGCGGCGTTTCATCACCGAACGAGGTCTGGACGCCGCCGGATATCCGGTCTCCGACCTGCGCGCCGATCGCATCGATGTGGGCTGGATGGTCTACGCGCCGACCCGCCCGGACGAGATCGCCATCGCCCGCGCGATCTTCTACATCGCCGACGACGGTGTGCTCGAACAGTCGTCGTCCTCGGTGGCTCCGTCGGTGTTCGTCATCGAGTTCGAGCGTCGCTTCCAGCAGCGACACGGCGCGGTCGGCATCTGATGGTCGCCCCTTGGATACTCGGATAGCCTCTGCCTCAACCGATTTCGCTGTGAACTCGTCGTTCCTCGCGCAGGTTCGCTACCTGTAGTCGGTGTGTTGCGCGAGGCCGATCGTGATTCGTTGCGCCCCGCGCCGACCGAGGCTGTGTCGCAACCGTTCTCGCCGGATCGCCAGGGGGAAGTACCGCGTCCATCGACGAACGGGCAGTATCACCACGGTCGTCTCCGCGCGGGCCGGTGTTGTCGTGACACACGAACCGGTCGGATTCGACGAAGTCCCGCCGCACGGCGCAAGTCGCGCGAATGTTGCCGGGGCGATGGTTACGCTGTTCGCGCACAGGCGTGACCCTGACGAGAAGGGGGTTTGCATGGCCGAGTTGTTCTTGACGAACGTGCGGGTGGTGGACGGGAGCGGGCGGAATCCACTTCGTGACGGTGCTCTATTGATTTCGGGCAATACCATTTCGTGGGTGGGGGAACGTTCGACGGCCCCCGATATCGGAGAAGCGACGGTCGTCGATCTGCGGGACAACACCGTCTGCCCCGGATTCTTCGACTGCCACGTGCATTTCGCGCTGCCGGGTGGGTCGGGGAATCCGTACGAAGCGGTGTCGGTACCCACGTCGTACCGGACGTTGGCCGTATTGGAACGGTTGCGCGTCACCCTGCACAACGGGGTGACCAGCGCGCGCGACCTGATGGGGATCGACGCGGGCGTCCGGATGGCCGTCGCGCAGGGCCTCGTCGAAGGACCGCGTCTACAGGTGGCGATCACCATGCTCAGCCAGACCGCGGGGCACGCGGATCTGACCCAGCTGTCCGGATTCGACCCGATGTCGTATCTGCACGGCCCGGAGACCCCGTCGCCGTTGATCGACAGTGTCGACGAGGCGCGCAAACGCACGCGCCAACTGTTGGGGCTCGGCGCGGATCTGATCAAAGTCGCCTCCAGCGGCGGGGTCGCCTCGCCGAACGATCAACCCGAATGGCTCGGCCTGCGCACGGAATTGGTGCGTGCGGTGGTCGAGGAATGCCGCGCCTACGGCAATAAGCCCGTCGCCGCGCACGCCATCGGCTACGCGGGTATCGAGGCCGCCGTCGAAGGTGGTGTCCGCAGTGTCGAACACGGCTACCAACTCGACGACGAACTCCGCCGCCGCATGGTCGACCGGGACATATTCCTGGTGCCGACACTGCTGGAAACCATGGAGGACCTCGACCCGCACAAGACCTCACCCGCCGCGCACGCCAAGAGCGTCACCTGGCACCGCCTCGCCCAGGAAGCCGTCGGCCGCTCCGCCGCCGCGGGTGTCCGTATCGCCGTGGGCACCGACGCGGGCCTGTCACCCGATCACGGCACGAACCTGCGTGAACTGGGATTACTCGTGAAATTCGGGGGCCTCACCCCGATGGAGGCGATTGTCGCCGCCACCCGCGACAGCGCCGCCCTGTGCGGGGTGGACGACCGTCTCGGCACCCTCGAATCCGGCAAACTCGCCGACATCGTGGTGGTCCGAGGCGATCCACTGCACGACATCGAATCCGTCGGCCGCCCCGACGACATCCTGCTGGTGATGAAGGACGGCAAGGTGAGCAGCGATCGCGGCGGGTTCTTCACGCCCGTCGACCGGTGGGGGTAGCGAGGGCATGCGAACCTGTCCCGCTCCCGGCAGCGTTGTCCGTGTCGCCGGGCGCCGGGCTCAGAATTCGAGTTCTGCCCACGGAATAGTGATCGGGAACGGGAAGTCGATAGCGATGACCTCGGAATCGTCAGGAGACCATTTGCCCGCCAGAATGTAGTTGGCCTGGTGCAGGGGAGTCACGCCCGGCGGCAGCGTGCCGTGCGTGGTCTCCAGCGCATAGGCGTGCACGAACGCGATCTCACTGCGATGCGGAGCGAGTTCGATTTCCCAATACCAAGGAATGCCGCCACCCGCGTAACGCGCTTTCTTGGCTTCGATATCTGTTTGTTTATTCGAGGGTGAGAGGACTTCGCCTACCAGAAGCGCATCATCGGCACGAATATCCTGATACGGCTCGTCGAGGCAGCGGTAGGCCAGGAAATCCGGTGTGACGAAATCGGACTTTCCGTGATCGCCGAAGAACACGTTCGTCTCGAAGTCGACACGCCAGCAGGCTCCCGGTTCCTCGGACATCGCCGACTTCGCACAGCGTTTCAACGCGCTGGTCAACGCGAACGTGAATGCCTGATGTTCTGCGGGCCCGCGCCGCAACCACACCACACGGCCCTCCCAGAGCTCGATTCGCGCCGCGACTTCCTCGGGCAGTTGCTCGAGTTCTTCCCAGGTCATGTGCTCCGGGAGATCGGGTCGCTCGACATGCGGGGCGGGCATGGCGCCATGGTAATCCGGATCGCTGCCTCGGCAACCGGGTTTGTCACCTCGACAATTGGCGCCGGTCGGTGAACATCGCGATGTGGTTGGTGAGGCGATGTCGCAGTTCCGCCGGTGGTCCGGGGATCACGGTGAAATCGTCGTCGCCATTGTGTTGAAGGAGGTAGCGGCCGTCGTCGGGATAGTCGAGCCAGAGGAAGGCCCTGCCGTCCGAGGTGGGCCGAGCGTCCAGTTGATAGCCGGGGAATACGGTGATTTCGCCGGTGCCGGAGCGGGGACGAAGGAAGAAACGCTGCACCTGTTCGGCGAGGGAGAGTCGGGTCGGATGTCGGCCGTAGGTGGGGGAGCGCAGGTCACCGCGGCGGCCTTGGAACCGTGGTGTCGTCCCGCCCTGCGCGCGGGGCAGGTGCGCGACGATCTCCGCGGCGAGCGCGTGCAGCGCCACGGTGCTGATCGTGACGGCGCCGCCGTGTTCGCGGGTCGGACCCGGGGCCTGGACGACGAGCGTGCACCGGTCGCCCACTATTCCCGCGTATACGCGGACGACCTCGGTCTGCCCCGGACCGTGCAGGCCTTCGATCTCGATGCGGACCTGCGGTTCCAGGAGCGCGCCGAACGCCGTGTGTAGCTCTTCGTCGTAAACACCCAGCAGCCTCCGCACGGCGGCTTCGCGACGTTCCCGGTAGACGTCGATGGATTCGGCGAACTCGTGCCGGTAGGTCAGCGGGTAGGGCAGACGATCACGGCCGTGCGCTTCCAGCGCGAGGGTGAACGCGTGCGGGTCGAGCTCCCAGCGACCCGAAGATCGCTGTCGATTCTCGGCGTATTCGCTCCCCGAGGGATCGTGGAACCGATTCATCCGCCGATGACCCCACCCGGAGGAAGGGTCGCGGGCAGTTGTCCGATGAGTTCGTTCTCGCGATCCTGGATGAGATAGTCCGGGGTCTTGTGTTCGTCCTCGTCGTCACGGCCGCCACCACCGCGGCCGCCCATTCCCGGCATACCGTTCATCCCTCGCGTGCCCGAGGTACCCGACGTCCGTGAGCCGCCGGAGCCGGACCCGGAACCGCCCGTGCCGCCCGGTGTTCCCGTGACGCTGCGTCCCGCGCCGGGGGTGCCTGTCCCGCCGAGCCCGCCGGAACCGGGTGAGCCCGACCCGGACAATCCCGATCCGGGAGATCCTGTTCCCGGAGATCCGGAACCGCCGAGTTTGCCGTCGCCGGGCGTGGTCGGTTTGTCGGTCCCCGCAGGGGTGGTCCCCGTGGGTGTGGACCCGGACGGGTCGGTGCTACTGGGTTTCGTGCTGCCGTCGTTGTTGCCCTGACTGCCGTCGGTGCCGTTCGACTGCGGGTCGGTGGCGGGGTTCTCCTGCGTGCCGGTGGGATTCGCAGTCGGCGTGCCGCCGTTGTTGTTCCCGTTGCTTCCGACCCCGTTGCCGGTTCCATTGCCGTTGCCGCCGCCGTTGTTGTTGTTCCCGTTGCCACCCGGCACGGTGCCCGGGTCGGCGACGGTGTTCCGGGGAACGGGCAGCACGGGCGTCTGGTTGTCGACGGTGACCGAACCGGGTTGATAGGTGCCGATCATGAAACGCTGAGCGTCTGCCTCGGCCTCGTTAGCCCGGTGCTTGGCCGCCTTGACCAGGCCATTGCCGGGGATATGGCCGAGGATTTCATCGAACCCGGACAGTTTCTCCGGCTTCGGAATGGTCATCTTCGCCTGTCCGAGAAGACCTTCCATGTAGTCGATGCCGTTGGCGACCATCTGGAACGAGGTGGGAAGTGCCGCGGCTTCGGTGGTGTAACTCTTCACCGCGTCGATCGCCGCGGTTCCCGATGTGCCCGACCATTTCTCGGACAGCACACGTTCGAAACTGTTCCGATAGTTGGTCACCGCCGTCTCGGTTCCGGTCGTAAGTCGTCGCCACCCGTCCGCACCGGAATTGACATCGCCGGATCTGACCTCGGGTTGACCGTTCCCACCGTTGAGCGCATTCCAGATCTGCTCGTGCGACCACGTGCTGAACGCTTCGGGATCGGATACGGCGGGCTTGGCCATCGACACGTCCGAGCCGCCGTCCAACCGCGTCCACTCGTTTCCGATAATGGTGCGGTCACCCTCCCATCTCAGCTTGCCTTCGTTATCGAGCCTGCCGCGATCGTCGTCCGCGTTATCGGATCTGTCATGGTTGTCGACAACCTTGAAGATGCCCAGAGTGCCGACATGGCCGAGGAATTCGCCGAAATCGCCCAACCCCATCAGATGCCCTCCCCGTTTGCGCCGAGTCCACTCGCGTTCTGCTGGTCGACAGTCTGCAATTTTCCGATCGCCGCGAGGAAGGTGTCGCGCTGGTCGCGGGCGATGGAGATGTGCTGGTCTATGCGTTTCACTGCCGAATCGTCGGGATCATCGGGACCACCGGCGACCGCTTTGAGTTGCAGCTTCTGTTGGATCGCTTGGGCAGATGGGAGCCCTCCCCACCCTGAGAGGTACTGAAGTCGTCCGGCCTCGAATTTTTGCGCCTCGAGGTCCGTGATGTATTGACTAGCCACATCCGCGATCGCCTGGCCGAGGTCTTCTTCGATCTTGAACTCGCCGTTGATGGCTTGCTGCTTCATGTTTCGCCAGTAGGAGGCGTGGTCCTGTGTCATTGGCGCTGTCCCCTGTTGATCACTTCGGCAGGTTCGGCTCGAGAGCCTCTGCGTATTTCTGTGCCATCTGGCACAAATCACCCACTCGTGGACCTTCGGTGCTCAGCCAGCCCACATCGATATTGAACATGCCCTGCTCGGCCTCGAACGCGACGTAGCAGCTGTCCGGCAGAGTCTTGTCCCGGTAGACCAGGCCAGGTCGCGAATTGATCTGCAAATCGCGCATATCGGTCAGACTTTCCTTACTCTTGGCCTCTGCGAGCGTGTGGCTGGTCGAATAGATGCCGACGCTTCGACGACCCGCGCCGTACCGGTCGTCCAGCGGGTGCCAGCTGCAGACTCGCCAGGCAGCTGGGCCGGTCGGTGGGTCGGTGGTAATCCGCATCGTTGTCGGATCCAGGCCGGCCCCTCGCAGCACCTCATCCGACAACGCCCCCCGGCACGGATTGAACACCTCGATCGTGTCCGGATCCCGCACCGTCGTCGTCGCC
>NZ_JAFMPL010000014.1:0-123199 GCF_019038455.1 Nocardia noduli | reverse complement strand
GGATTCCGGCCGAATCGCTGCTGGGGACGAGCGAGGCTCCGGCGTTCCTCGCGGGGTACGGGCCGATCGACGCGGCGTTGGCGCGAACGGTCGCCGAACACGCTCGGTTCGAAGTGATTTCGGAGCGGGAGGAATCCGAGGAGGTGGGCGGAGCGGGGACGGCGCGGTGGGTTCGGGCCGTCGACGGGATGTGCCGGTTTCCCGGCTGTGTCGTGCCCGCCGCCGAATCCGAACCGGTCGACGGCCCCGCCGAGGAAGGGAGCCGAACGGCCGGGGCGGGCTCCTACGTCCTGTGCGCCAGGCACCATCGTCTGAAAGTGTTGGCGGACAAGGGAAAAACAGGGTGGTGCGTCGCGCCGACCGATCACGATCGCCTGCGGTGGACCGCACCGACCGGCGGTGTGCACATCACCGTGCGCGAGGGCGCGAGGTACCTGTTCCCGCATACCGATATCGACCGTCCGGTCGGCGTTCGAACCGGCGCGGAGCACTCCGAACCGGACGCACGGCCGCTCCCCCCGGACCGTCCGACCGCCGTTGATCTCGTGTTTCCGGTCGCGGGTCACCTTCCGGTCCATCTCCAACTCACCCGGATCGCGCCCGAGGACGAGATACCCGTCACCGAACCATCCGCCGACGTGTACTGATTCCGGCTCGAGACGGACCCGGAGCGAACTCGGACGACTCCCGCTCAACGGGTCACGTCGACGACCCAGTTCTCGTTGTTCACATCGATCCTGGCGGCGCCGTCGTACACCGACGGGGTCGCGGCCTTGCCGTCGAGCAATCCGTTGAGCTGGTCGAGGGCGGCCTTGGCGTTGGCGGTCGCGGCGTCGACCTTCGCGCCGGAGGCGACGCATTGCACGACGTCCTCGCCGGCACCCGCCTCGCGGGCGAGATCGGCCAACTGCTGGTTGGTCAGGTCGGACTTGTTCTCCTCGGGCTGATCGGTGACGAACAGCATCTCGTGGAATTTCGCGTAGACCGGGCCGGAACCCGATTCGGCCACGCATTCGGTCGCGGCCACGGCGCGGGTCGAATAGTTCTTGCTCTTGGAGCGCGAATCGAGGAAGTTCACGAAGCGGTAGCGGACAGCGAGTGCGCCCTCGTCGACTTTCTGGGCGATCTCCTGGCCGTAGACGCTCTCGAGCACGCCGCAGGCCGGGCACAGCGGGTCCTCGTAGATGTCGACGGTGTTCGCGGCGTCGACCCGGCCGAGTTGGACCGAACCGTCCGGGGACAGCACCGAGACGACGGCGGGGTTGCGCACCATGCCGTATCCGTCGTTGCGGACATCCGCCTCGTCGTTGCTCCAGCGCATCACCAGCAGAACGACCAGCGCGATGACGACGACCGCGACACCACCGAGGGCATAGGTGGTGGTGTTCGACATCGGCCGCGGCGTGTACTTCGGGGATGGCTCACTCACGCCGACCACTCTGCCCGAAACCTGTACGCGACACACCGCCGGGAGGTCCCGGCGGTGTGTCAACGGAGACGACGGCGACCCGCGTCAGACGGCCCGCAGAACCACCGCGTCGGCGATCCGGCGCAGGGCCGCGCAGACCTCGGGCGGGAACGGCGCGTCGAGCAGTGCGCGTTTCGCCTGTTCCCAGCGCACGGTGATCATGTCCTCCACCTGCGGCAATGCCGTGGCGGTGAGGATGTCGCGGCAGATCTCGGCCTGATCTTCGTCCAGTTCGGGATCACCGAGCAGAACACGCAGCCGGGAGGCGTCGGCGGGCCGGGCGTTCTCGAGTGCCAGCGCCACCAGGGCGGTGTGTTTACCCTCGCGCAGATCCTCCAGATTGGATTTGCCGCTGCTCGCGGGGTCGCCGTAGACGCCGATCTGGTCGTCGCGGAGCTGGAACGCCTCGCCGAGCGGGCGCGCGTACGCGGTCAGTGCGGCGAGGACGCGCGGATCGGCGTCGGCGAGCACGGCCCCGAGATGCAGCGGACGTTCACAGGTGTAGGACACGGTCTTGTAGCGCACGATCTCCATGGCACGCTCGAGGTTCTCGGTCGGGCACGCGGTGGCGAGCAGGTCCAGGTACTGGCCGTACATCACGTCCGCGCGCATCGAGTCCAGGACCGAGAGCGCGCCGCCGAGCCTGGAGGCGCTCAGCTGCGCGGTGTGCAGCAGTTCGGCGGCCCAGACCATGGTCAGGTCGCCGAGCACGATGGCGGCGTTGACGCCGAAACGGTCCGGATCGCGCCGGTCACGATGCCGATCGGCCAGGCTGCGATGCACCGTGGGGTGGTCACGGCGGGTGTCGCTGTCATCGATGACGTCGTCGTGGATCAGCACCGAGGCGTGGAAGAGTTCGAGCGAGGCGGCGGCGCGCACCACCGGCTGCGGAATCTCGGGGCTGCCGCCCGCCGCGAGCCAGCCGAGCACGCACAGCACCGGCCTGATCCGTTTTCCGCCCGCGAAGAGGAATCCCTCCAGGGTGTCGACCACCTCCGCCGGAAGTCGCCGCGCCGCGCCGCCGCCCGCTTTCTCCCGGACGAACGACGCGAGCGCCTCGTCGACGCGCGCGCGGATCGCCACCGGATCGGGGGTCGTCGAAACCGAGGCCGTGCCGGGAGCCGTCATCGGGGCACCACACTTTCGCTGCGTTCGGACGAGGTGAGGATCCCCTCGATACGGGCGGCGCTGGTCCCGAGTCCCGACGGGCGCAGCAGGGCGAGCAGGATGGAATCGGAGACCCGGGCGGGTGTGATCACCGGGCGGTAGCGGGCGTCGAGCTCGGCGTCCACGTAGCGTCCGGTCTTCTCGTGCCAGTAGGCGATCCCGGCCATCCAGTCCTTGAGTTCCACGACACGCCGGTCCAGCAGCGCACGTGCCGCCGCGTCGAGATCGGATTCCGCGTACAGCAGGGGTAATTCGGTGGTGGCGATGCGATCGAACAGCCTGATCCTTGCCGTCATCAGATCGTTGACCATGCCGAGCGCCTCGTCCCGTCCGCATTCGAAGAAGCTGCGCAGCACCCGGACGCCGTTGTGGAGATCGCCCTCGTATTCGGTCTCCTTCCGATACGAGAACAGATCGTTGAGCAGCGCGGCGTAATCGCTGGCGGTGTTCTCCAGATCGCGCAGCGTCTGCACCCGGTAGACCTCGGGCGGCACCAGGTCACCGTGCGAGAGCCGCGACATCGTCTTGGTCAGATCCGATCCGAAGGTGCGGCGACGCATCTCGATGTAGTCGACCGGATCGGGGATGCGGTCGGCCGCGTCGTTGGCGACCTCCCATTCGCAGCCCTCCACCAGACTCATGACCGAGGTGTGCAATTCGAGACGCTGGGCCGCGTCGAGTTCGTTCGTGGTCCGCCGCCAGAGATCGGCGAGGCCGCGTTCCATCGCGTTGACCGGCGGCGGGCAGGCCGAATCGTCCAGCGGCATGAATCGCGGGAATCGGGCGGCCTGGGCCGCCGCGCCCGCCGGATCCCTGCGCCTGCCGAAGACCTGCGGGTAGTAGTCGTCCAGGTAGGTGCCCCACGCCAGCCAGGCGGCCGAGATGTCGAGTTCCTCGGTGGTGGCGTCGGGATCCATCCCCGCAGAGCACAGCGCGAAATCGAACTGGCGCAGATCGTTCGGGGTCCACAGCGCCACACCGCCCAGTTCGGGGACCGGATCGTGGAAGCCGACCCGCTGTCCCCAGGCCAGCAGGGTCGACCTGGCCGAATCCAGGAGCGGGCTCAACCGGACCTGGTACGGCATGGAGATCTCCGGGATCGGTGTCGGCCCCACCGGCTCGACGCGGGCGTGCACCAGACTGCGCGCGCGCACTCGCTCGGCGCGCGAGGTAGTCGGCAGCCTCGCCGCGGCGAGGCCGAAGCCGGTCGGGCCCCTGGTCGGATCGACCGTCGCCGCACCGTCGTTCATGTACCGGCTCGATCGCAGATGCCATTCGTGGCCGCCGGATTGCCAGTCCTGCAAACCCTTCGCGTAGGCGAGGACGGCGAGTTGGTCGGTCAGGCCGACCGCGCGCTGCGCGAACAACGCGGGCACCTCGGTGAGCGCGGTGTGCTCGAACTGTTGCAGCCGTGAGGTCAGCAGGTCGTTGACCAGATCGGCGGCGCGCTGGGTGTCACAGCCGAAGAAGCGCTCGACCACGAGGACCGCGTTGGCGTTCTCCCCTTCCGAGCGCACCTCGCGCTCGTAGGAGAACAGATCGTTGCGCAGGTGGACTGCGTCGGAGAAGGTGTCGCGCAACACTTCCAGCGGCCGGGTCCCGGCGAGGTCGGCGGGCACCTCGGCGGCCACCGCGTGTTCCACCAGGTTGGCCGACCACGGCGCGCCACCGACCTTGCGGCGCATCTCGATGTACTCGATCGGATCGGCGATCCGGCCCTCGGCGATATTGGCCAGCTCCCAGCGTGATTCCTCCAGCAGCGCGGCGGTGGTCTCGGCGAATCTGGCGCGCCAATCCGTCGACATCGACGGCACGGTGCGCGCCCACAGATCGGCCAGGCCACGTTCCACCGGATTGGTCGGCTCGGGCATCGGACCGCCGGACAGCGGCATGAAATCGCGGAGCCGGTCCAGGTATCGCTTGGCGCCCGCGCCGTCCCTGCTGCGTTTGAACAGTTCGAGGAAATGGTCGTCGAAGTAGAACACCCAGACGTACCAGTCGGTGATCAGGTCGAGTTCGCGGCCGTCGCAGTCGGGATGGGTGTAGGCGCAGAGCAATCCGTAGTCGTGCCGTTCCAGATCCGATTCGTCCCAGATATGGGTTCCGGCCTGGTCTTCGAAGAAGCCCATCGCGGTCGCCCACCCCCTGGTGTGCGCGCGTGCCCGATCCACGTGCGGATTGAGGCGGGCCGGATACGGCATGTAGAACTCGGGAAGGGCGAAGGGCTGCACGGCATCTCCTGTCCTCGGCATTCGGCTCACCGGTCCCGGTACGAGACGAGGTGGGCCAGCGCCACCAGGTCCTCGGCGGTCGACGGATCGATCAGGGCGGCGATGGCCGCGTCGACCCGCTGCTGAGCGTCGCGCAGGGCCCGGTGGCGACCGCCCGCCGACTCGACCAGCTCGGCGGCGCGTTCGGTGTCCATCGAGATGTCCGGGGGCGGACCGTAGTACATGGCGGCCAGTTCGGAAGCCGCGATCGTTCCCGAGCCCAGGGCCGCGACGACCGGGAGCGACATACTGCGCCTGGCCAGGTCGTCGGCCGGTTTGCCGGTGACGGCCGGATCGCCCCAGATGCCCATCAGGTCGTCGACGAACTGGAAGGCCATGCCGAGTTCGCGGCCGAAGGTGTTCATCCGCGACACCGTCGCGGCGTCGGCGCCCGCGCAGATCGCGCCGAGCGAGCACGCGCACCCCATCAGCGAACCGGTTTTCCCCATCGCCATCCGCGCGTATTCGCCCACATCGGCTAGTCGGGCGGCGCCGAGTCCGCAGTCCTCGTGTTGGCCGCGGCACATCTCGATCACCGTCATCTCCAGTTCCGCGACCGCCGCCGACGCCGTCACCGCCGGTAGCGCGGCCACCAGCAGTCGCACCGCGAGCGCGTGCATGGCGTCACCGAGCAGGATCGCGTCGGCGATACCCCAGACCTTCCAGACCGCTGGCCTGCCGCGACGGCTCTGATCGCCGTCCATGACGTCGTCGTGCAGCAGCGTGAAATTGTGGACGAGTTCCACGGCGGCCGCGGCGTGCACGGCGGCGGAGGTCGTCCCGCCGCACGCCACGGCGGTGCCGAGGGTCAACGCCGGACGCAAGGCCTTACCCGACCGGGCCGACTGCGGCGAGCCGTCCACGTCGGACCACCCGAAGTGGTAGCCGCCCATCAGCCGCAAGGGATCGGGTAGCCAGGCGATCGCCTCCCGTAGGACGGGTTCGCAGAGATTCCGCGCATCGGTCAGTATCTCGTCGGCGCGGCGGCCGGCCGCCGGAGTCGTCTCGATCATCGGCCTACACCTTCCTGTCGGGACGCAGCCGAACCCCGGTCCGTCGGCGGGGGGAGTTCGATTGCGGGGCAGCCGGGTCCGTCGCACCGGGCCGATGATCGGACCGGAGGGGAGCGGCTGCCGGATGACGCGGTATCGGAACGCTCGCTCAGGCCGCCGCGCGGAGGTTTCGGACGGCTGCGCGGACAACGGTCGACAACGACTGCCGCGCAGCCGTTTCCGTCTGCACCGGATGGTCGGTGGTGATGCGTGGGGTCATGCGTGGTCCTCACCTCGAGGTTGACACCGCGGCACGGACGAACGCGGTGGTGCGGATCTCGATGAACGACTACTGCTCGGTACCGCGCGAGTTACGGGCAGTACCGGGGGGATGCTGATCACACAGAACGAATTGACCTAGGGGACAGCAGATTCCGAACGGCACCAATCCTAGGTCGGTTTGCCGCGAGATCGCTACGAAAACAGGAAGATGCCGAACGGTCCGCTACTCGGATGGTAACGAAACGCACACGATCGAGACGCTCACCCGCAACGTCGCGGAACGACGCCACCCGCGTCGACACTCGACGGATCGCCGGACCCGTTGCCGTGGTTCGCCTTCCGGAGGTCGTGATCCCGGGTTTCGTGATCCCGGGTTTCGTGATCCTGGATTTCATGGTCCCGGACATCGTCCTCGCCGAATTCGACCGCCGCGGACCGGTAGGTCATCGGGACCTCGGCGTCGGACTCGTCGGCGATCGACCGATACGTCGAGGGAACCTCGTCCGTACTCGCGTCCGCCTCCGGCTCGCGGACGACCTCGAACACCGTCGCGTTCCGTTGCAACGTCTCCGGCACCAGCAACCACCACACCCCGGCGACCAGCAACAGCCCGCCGGTGACGACGAGCGCGAGACCGTAGGAGGTCTGCTGCGCCAGCGCGCCGATCGCGACCGGACCGACGACGGTGCCCAGATCCGCCGACATCTGGAAGGCCGCGAGGACCGGCCCGCCCCTGGTCTTCGGACCGATGATGTCGGCGAGGGCGGCCTGCTGGGTCGGGGTCAGCATGCCCGACCCCACCCCGGCCACCACGGAAGTCCCGAGCAGCCACGCGAGATTCGGCGAGTAGCCGAGCCCCGCGGTGCCGACGGCGCAGATCAACGCGCCGGTGACGAGGAAGGGTTTGCGGCCCCAGCGATCCGAGAGTCCGCCCGACCAGAACAGCACCGCCACATTGCCCGCCGCGAACGCCGTCAACGCGATACCCGCCATGCCGATCGACTGATCGAGGACCTCGACCACGAGCAGCGGCACCAGCGCCATCCTGACGCCGAACACCGCCGCGCCGTTGGCGAAATTGGACCAGAGCACCGCGCGGTATTGCGGCAGCGCCAAGGCCGCGCGGAAACTCATCAGCGTCATCTCACCGGCGGCCTCCGGCACCGCGAGACTCGAATTCCGCAGACTCAGGTGGACGACGGCGCACGCGACGAGCAGCGCGACCGCGTAGATCACGAAGGGCGCGCGCAGGCCGAGTCCGGCCATCGCGGTGCCGACCAGCGGCCCGCTGATCGAGCCGACGAGGAAACTCGTCGACCACAGCCCCGACACTCGCCCGCGCGCCTCCGGCGGTGAGATACGGATCACCAGGGCCAGCGAGGACACGGTGAACATCGTCGAGCCGATGCCGCCGATCGAACGCAGCACCAGCAGTTGCCAATAGCTCTGGGCGAGCGCGCTGGCTCCGGTGGACAGGGCGACGATGAGCAGTCCGCCGATATAGACCCGGCGCTCCCCCAATCGCTGCACCAGCCTGCCGCTGACCGGGGCGAACAGCAGCCGCATCGCCGCGAACGCGCTGACGATTCCCGACGCCGCCGCGACGCCGACCCCGAAACTCCTGGCGAACTGCGGCAGCACGGGTGCGACGAGACCGAATCCGATCGCGATGACGAACGCGGCGCCGACCAGCACCCAGATCTCGGCGGGCAGCGCGCGTGCGCCGCTCGCCGAGGCCGAGCGTCTACTCACCCGCCAGCGCCCGCCCGACCACTTCCTCCGCGGCCGCCTGCACCTGGAGCAGGTGCTCGGGACCGTGGAACGATTCGGCGTAGATCTTGTACTTGTCCTCGGTGCCGGAGGGGCGGGCCGCGAACCAGGCGTTCTCGGTGGTGACCTTCACACCTCCGAGCGGTGCGCCGTTACCCCTGGCCCTGGTGAGGACCTCGGTGATGGGCTCACCCGCGATCTCCTTCGACGTGATCATGTCAGGAGTCAACTTCGCGAGCAGCTCTTTCTGTTCCACGGTCGCGGTGGCGTCGATGCGCGCGTAGGCGGGCGCGCCGTAGCGGCGTTCCAGTTCGACGTAGCGGGCCGACGGGCTCTGCCCGGTGACGGCGGCGACCTCGGCGGCCAGCAGGGCCAGCAGGATGCCGTCCTTGTCGGTGGTCCACACGGTGCCGTCGTGCCGCAGGAACGAGGCGCCCGCGCTCTCCTCGCCGCCGAAGGCGAGACTGCCGCTGAACAGACCGGGCACGAAGTACTTGAAGCCGACCGGCACCTCGTGCACGTCACGGCCGAGCACGCTCACCACCCGGTCGATCATCGAGGAGGTGACGACCGTCTTGCCGATCTTGGTCAGCGCGTCCCAGCCCATCCGGTTCGCGACCAGGTACTCGATCGCGACCGCGAGGAAATGGTTCGGATTCATCAACCCACCGTCGGGGGTGACGATGCCGTGCCGGTCGGCGTCGGCGTCGTTACCGGTGGAGATGTCGTAGTCGTCCTTGATCGCGACCAGTGCGGCCATCGCGTAACGCGAGGACGGATCCATCCGGATCTTGCCGTCGCTGTCGAGCGTCATGAAACGCCACGTCGGATCGACGAACGGATTGACCACCTCGAGTTCGAGGTCGTAGCGCTGGCCGATCTCCTCCCAGTAGTCGACGCTGGCGCCGCCCATCGGATCGGCGCCGAGACGGATGCCCGCGCCCCGGATCGCGTCCAGATTCAGCACATTGGGCAGATCGCCGATGTAGTGGTCGAGATAGTCGTAGCGCTCGACGCTGGTCTGCAAGGCGTTGCTCACGGTGGTGCGTTTCACCTCGGACAACCCGTTGCGCAGCAGCTCGTTGGCCCGCGCCGCGATCGCGTCGGTGGCCTTGGCGTCGGCCGGGCCGCCGTGGGGCGGGTTGTATTTGAACCCGCCGTCGCGCGGCGGATTGTGCGACGGGGTGACGACGATGCCGTCGGCCTGATGCTTCGTGCCGCCGCGATTGTGCCGCAGCACAGCGTGACTCAGGGCCGGGGTCGGGGTGTAGCGGCCCCTGGCGTCGATGATGGCGGTGATCTCGTTGGCCGCGAGCACTTCCAGCGCGGTCGTCCACGCCGGTTCGGACAGCGCGTGGGTGTCGCGGGCCAGGTACACCGGGCCGGTGATGTCGCGGCTGGCACGGTATTCGACGATCGCCTGGGTGATGGCGAGTATGTGGGACTCGTTGAAGGCGGTGTCCAGGCTCGATCCGCGATGCCCGGACGTCCCGAAGGACACCAGTTGCGCGGGATCCGAAGGATCCGGGAGACGGCAGTAGTACGCCGTCACCAAATGCGCGATGTCTTCCAGGTCGGTGGGCCGCGCGGGACGCCCGGCTCGATCGTGGGCCATGCTCGGGTCTCCCTTCCGTGTCGGCTGTGCCCGGCTCGTCATCAGAATCATGTCCACAACCACTGGGTCGCGGACACGGCGGCATACACCGCGGCCAGGCTGGCCGCCACGCTGATCACGACGTTGCCCACCGCCAGGTGGTAGGCACCGTCGGTGACCAACCGGATCGTCTCGTAACCGAATGTGCTGAACGTCGTCAGCGCACCGCAGAAGCCGATTTCGGCGAAGGCGGGCACGTGACCCGCCGCGCCTGCGCCGATGAGAGCGCCGAGCATCGCCGAACCGACAATGTTAACGGTCAATGTCCCCCACGGCATCGGGGATCGCAAACGCGCGGAGACGGCGCGATCGATCAGGTATCGGGCGGGGGCGCCGAACATTCCGCCGAACACCACCAGAAGCGCGGTCATCGATTCCACCCCCGAGAGCGCCGACGGAGTGCACCGTGTGTGCCCGTGACCCGCATGCCAGACCCCTTCCGTGGGCGTTCACCGTTGTTCACCGCGCCGTCCCCGCCGCGCCGTTCCGAACACCAACCGCGTTGCGCCCATCCCGAGTGCCACCGCGGCGAGCGCCGCTACCACCGTTCCCCCGAGGTAGCCGAGCGCCTCGGCCGTCGCACCCGATTCGAGCAGTCTACGAATCTCGAGGCAGTAGGTCGAAAATGTGGTGAACCCACCGAGGATACCGACGCCGAGGAACGGACGTAGCAGTTTGTTGGCTACCCATACCTCGGTGATCAGAACCATCAGGATTCCCATCGCGAAACATCCGGTGACATTGATGACGAAGGTCGACCACGGCACCTGTCCCGGCCGCACCGGCCAGTGCCGCCCGACCGTGTAGCGCAGCAACGCCCCGATCCCGCCGCCGAGCGAGATCACCAGCAGCACCACGGGGTCGACGGCCGCGGTTCGGGACTGCCCGCCCATGTGCTGACCTCCTGCCGCCCCGGATATCGCCGTCGCAACTCTATCGGTCCGCCGCCGGGCCAGTCCGCCCCGGGACGCGGCACGAACTATGAGCGGCGATGTTCTCGATCCGGGGACTCCCGCGCGCACAAGCGAAGTCACAGCACGTTCCACCCGATCTTCCCCACACCCTCACATACTCAGGTCTGGAGCGATATGGCGGTACGACGATCAGGTTCGACCACGGACCGGGACACGGTGCCCCGGCGCCGATCCGGGTCACAGCGAATTCGTGGCAGACATCGGGCACGCGGGTCCGTGCTGCGCGGCTACGCGGTCACCCTCGCGTCGGTGGCCGCGTTGAGTCTCGGATCCACCTCGCCGGTGGCGGCGTCACCGCTCTACCCGACCCCCGACGCCGACGCCTTCTATTCCGCGCCCGCCGATCTCGCGGGATATCGCCCCGGCGACATCGTGCGCAGCAGGCAGATGCCCGACGCCGCCTATCCCGGGGCCACGGCGTGGCAATTGCTGTTCCGCAGCACCGATTCCGGGAATGCCCCGATCGCCGCTGTCACCACCGTGCTCGTTCCGGCCGGCGGCGGCAACGACAGGCCGCTGCTCTCCTATCAGCCGTTCGTGAACGCGCTCGGCACGCGATGCGCGCCCTCGCACAGCCTCTTCGACGGCAGCATGCGCGAAGCGCCCGCGCTGAATCTGCTGCTGGCCAAGGGCTGGGCCCTGGCTGTTCCCGACCATCTCGGTCCGACCAGCGCGTACGGGGCGGCGAAACTCGGCGGGCGGATCACCCTCGACGGGATCCGCGCGGCGAAACGATTCGAGCCCGCGGGCCTGGCGGACAGTCCGGTCGGCATGGCCGGATACTCCGGCGGCGGTATGGCGACCGGATTCGCCGCCGCGCTGGCCCCCGACTACGCGCCGGAACTGCCCATCGTCGGTGTGGCCCAGGGTGGGGTCCCGATGAATATCGGCAAATTGGCCCAGGATGTCGGCAACGAGCCGAGTCCCCTGTTCGGTCTCGGCTTCGCCGCCGCGATGGGGCTGGAACGCGAGTATCCCGGTGAGCTGTCGATGGAACGGGTGCTCAATCCGGCCGGTGCCGCGCTGCGGAGCGAGATCGCCAACGCCTGCACCGACGAGATCATCCGGGCGGGAGCGGATCGCAGTTTCGGTGATGTCTTCACCGTCGCGATGGACGCCGATCCGATCACCATCCGCGTGCTGCACGAGAACAGCCTCGAGTCCTACGCCGGTGCGCCGTCGGTTCCGGTGTACCAGTGGCACGGCGGGGCCGACCAGGTGGATCCCGCTCTGGTACGCGAGGTTTCCGCACGGTACTGCGCGGCGGGCACCCCGATGCTGCTCGACGTGATCCCCGGGGCCGATCACGCCTCGGCGATAGCGCAGGGCATTCCTCGGGCCTTCGACTATCTGGCCGATCGGTTCGCGGGCGTCCCCGCGCCGACCAACTGCTGAGACGGCGGAGCCCGAGGTCCGATCCCCCTGCCGAGAAACAGCGGTGCCCGCGTCGAACTCGACGCGGGCACCACGGTCGGGCGATCCGGTATCAGTGGGCCAGTACCGGTTCACCCTCCGCCGGTGCGGGTACGGTGTTCGGGATCAGCACCGCGGCCAGCACCGCGCCGATCGCGAAGATCGCTGTCGCCCACCAGAAGCTGGTGGTGTAGCTCTCGACCTGCGCCTGGGCGACGGCCAACGCGCCGGGCTGTTTGCCCGCGAGGTAATCGGTGGCGGCCGAGGCGGCGATCGTGCTCAGCAGTGCCGTGCCGATCGATCCGCCGACCTGCTGGCTGGTGTTGATCATCGCCGAGGCCACACCGGCGTCCTCGTGCTCCACACCGGCGGTCGCGCCCTGGAACGCGGTGGACATCGCGCCACCGAGTCCGAGACCCATCAGGATCAGCGCGGGCAGCACGTGGGTGGCGTAGCTGGTATTCAGTCCGATCTGGGTCAACCAGCCCATGCCGACCGCGGCGATCACGAATCCGGCGGTCACGATGACCTTGGGACCGACCCGTTGCAGCAGCAGCGGCGGCACCGTGGTCGACGACAGCACGATCGCGACGACCATCGGCAGGAACGCCAGGCCGGTGGTGATCGGCGAGTAGCCCAGGCTCAGCTGCATGTAGTAGGTGAGGAACAGGAAGATGGCGAACATTCCGATGCCCATCACGAACACGGTCATGTAGGAGCCGCCGCGGGTGCGGTCGAGCACGATGCGCAGCGGGAGCAGCGGATGCGCGACCCTGGCCTCGATCCACACGAAGACCGCGAGCAACGCCGCGCCGCCGATCAGGAAGGACAGGGTGACCGGGTTGGTCCAACTGGTGGATTCGGCGTGCGAGAAGCCGTACACGATGCCGAACAGCGCGGCGGTCACCGCGACCGTGCCCGGAATATCCAGTTTGGGCCGCTCGGTGGCGACGTGCTTGGCGAGCAGCATGACCGCGCCGACCAGCGCGACGGCGGCGAAGGCCAGGTTGACGAACATCACCCAGCGCCACGAGGCCCATTCGGTGAGCATGCCGCCGAGCAGCAGGCCGAGCGCGCCGCCGGTACCGGCGACCGCGCCGAAGATGCCGAAGGCCTTGGCGCGTTCGGCGGGTTCGGTGAAGGTCACCGTCAGCAGCGAGAGCGCGGCGGGAGCGAGCAGCGCGCCGAAGACGCCCTGGCCGACGCGGGCCGCGACCAGCATCTCGAAGCTGGTGGCCGCGCCGCCGATCGCGGAGGCGACCGCGAAGCCGATCAGGCCGATGATGAAGGTGTTGCGCCTGCCGAACAGGTCGCTGAGACGTCCGCCGAGCAGCAGCAGGCTGCCGAAGGCGAGCGCGTAGCCGGTGACGACCCACTGCCGGTCGCCGTCGCTGAAGCCGAGGTCCATCTGCGCGGCGGGCAGCGCGATATTCACCACGGTCGCGTCGAGCACGACCATCAACTGTGCGACGCCGAGTACGGCGAGCACCCACCAACGCAGGGCGTGTGAGCCCCGCTTTCCGGTATCCGGTGCCGTGTGATCCGTGGGGGCCGTGGCCCCACGGTCGAACGTGGTAGTCATATGTCCCCTAAGTCGGAATCGCCCAAACGGAGGAGATTCCTCCGGTTATCGTCATAACGCTAACAGAAGAACGGAGACATCGCCTCCGCTTAATCCCGCTCGTTGGTAACATGTCGGTGTGAATCCCGCCACGGCCCCAGCCCCGACCAGGCGCCTGCGTGCCGACGCCGCGCGCAATCAGCAACGCATCGTCGCTGCCGCACGCGCACTCTTCGCCGATCACGGACTGGAGATCACCCTCGACGACGTCGCCGAGCGCGCCGGCGTCGGCGTCGGCACGGTCTATCGCCGCTTCTCCAACAAGAAGGAACTGATCGCCGAGGTGTTCGAACAGAACGTCACGGAATTCGCGGTGGCCGCGGAAGCGGCGGCCGCGCATCCGGACCCCTGGCTCGGCCTGGTCCAGTTCTTCGAGTACGCCTGCACCCACCTGGCGACCAATCGCGGCTTCAGCGAGGTCATGCTGGAACTGGAAGAGGATCTCGAACGCTTCACCTCGGTCCGCGACCGCATCAAGCCGACCATCGCGGCCGTCATCGATCGCGCCGCCGCGTCGGGCGCGCTCGCCCCCGGCGTCGAACCCTCCGATTTCTTCGCGCTGATCAATATGGTCGACGCCGTCGCCGCCTTCTCCAAGCCGGTGAATCCTTCCACCTGGAAGCGCTACATGGCGATCGCCCTCAACGGCGTCCGTTCCGACGACGTCCCGCGCCAGACCCTCGACGTGCCACCACTCACCGACGACGAGGTCGAACGGGCGAAAACCTTCGTCTGCACCGGTCGCCGCAAGTAACCTTCCCGTTTCACCACGGGTAGCGCAGGTCACAGACCATCACCTACAGTTGGACATATGACCAACTCGTGGGTGAACTGGGCAGGCGATCAACGGTGCGCACCGTCGGTTCTCGCCACGCCGCGCAATGCCGACGAGGTGGCCGATATCCTGGTCCGAGCGGTCGCCGACGGCAGGAACGTGCGGGTCGCGGGCGCGGGACACTCCTTCACCGACACCGTCCTCACCGACGGCGTGCTGATGAACCTGTCCGCGATGAATCGGATCATCGATATCGACGGCGCGAACGGTCTGGTGCGCGTCGAGGGCGGCATCACGCTGAACGCCGCCAGTGCCGCGCTGCACGCCGCGGGCCTCGCCTTCCCCAATCTCGGCGATATCGACGTGCAGACCATCGCGGGCGCGACCGCCACCGGAACCCACGGCACCGGAGCCGCCCTCCAGAACATCTCGGCCGCCATCCATTCGGCGGAACTGGTGCTCCCCGACGGCAGCCGGGTGGAACTGAACGCCGAATCCGATCCCGACGGTTGGCGCGCGGCCCGGGTCGGCATCGGGGCGCTCGGCGTCGTCACCGCGCTCACCCTGCGATTGGTGCCGTCGTTCGTGCTGGAGGGAATCGAACGACCGATCCCGGTCGAGGACATCCTCGACGACCTCGACTCCCACGTCGACGGCAACGAGCATTTCGAGTTCTACATGTTCGCGCACAGCCCGCTCGCGATGACCAAACGCAACAACACGGTCGAACTGCCCGAGCAGCCGAGGGCCAGGGCCGTCGACTGGTTCGCCGATATCCTGATGTCCAACTACGCTTTCGACGGCCTCTGCCGTCTAGGCAAATGGCAGCCGGGTCTGATCCCGCTGATCCATCGCGGCGCCGCCTACGCGGGCAGCTACCGTCGCCAGGTCGATCGCTCCTACCGGGTTTTCGCCTCCCCCAGGCTGATTCGCTTCACCGAGATGGAATACGCCGTCCCGCGCGCGCATTCGGCCGAGGCCATCCGCGAGATCAAGGAACTGGCGAAGAGATTCGACACGGCCATGCCCATCGAGGTGCGCTGGGTCGCGCCCGACGACGCGTTCCTTTCCCCCGCCAGCGGCCGCGACACCTGCTACATCGCGGTGCACCAGTACCGGGGGATGGAGTGGGAGCCGTATTTCCGTGCCTGCGAGGCGGTTTTCGACAAATACGAGGGCCGCCCGCACTGGGGTAAACGCCACTTCCAGACGGCGCGAACCCTGCGCGAGCGCTACCCGGACTGGGATCGCTTCGCCGCCGTGCGCCGTCGCCTCGATCCGAAGGGCCTGTTCGTCAACCCGTACCTCGACCGCGTCCTCGGACCGATCTGACGGGCCCGTCGGGTCACTGTTTCGCCGCGAGCAGTTCCCGGACCAGTCGGGGCACCGCCGTGCCGATCGGTTCACGCACGACCTCGGTCGCGATCGCGTCGTAGGGTGTCGGCTCGGCGTTGACGATCACCAGATCCGCGCCCGCGTCGACGGCGATCGCGCACATCGATGCGGCCGGTTCCACCTGGAGCGAGGTGCCGACCGCGAGGAAGATATCGCTGGTCTCCGCCGTCACCGCGGCCTTGGCCATACTGCGCCGGTCCATCTGCTGACCGAACATGACGACCCCGGCCTTCAGCACTCCGCCGCAGTCCGGACACGGCGGATCGGCCTCGCCCGCCGCCACCCGCTCCAGGGTCGCGGCCATACTCGTCTCGAAGGCGCATTCGACACAGACGACGTCGAACATATTGCCGTGGATCTCGATGACGTGTTGCGGTGACGAACCCGCGCGCTGGTGCAGTTGGTCGATGTTCTGGGTGATGATGGACACCGGCCGCACGCGCGCCAGCTCGGCCAGCGCGATATGCGCGGCATTGGGCACCGCCTGCCAGGCCGGATTGTCGCGGCGGGCCAGCCAGGATCGCCTGCGCAGGTCGGGATCGGCCAGGTAGTTGTCGTAGGTCGACAACAGTTCGGCGATCGGATCTTTCGTCCACACCCCACGCGGACCGCGAAAGTCCGGAATGCCGGAATCGGTGGAGATACCCGCACCGGTCAGCACCCCGACCCGGCCCGGCCGCTCACGCCACTCACTCGTCATATCGAAAGCGTAGGTGGACACCGGATGACCGACCACCGGCCTTCCCGTCATCCCGCGAAGACCAGGAGCCTCACAGAGACGATGAGACGTTGCTATGCTAAATCTCTCATCGTCGTGCACCTGGTCGATCAAAGGAGATCACAATGACCGCGTCCACCACCCTCGAATCCGCCGACGCGCGTGATCTGCCGCAGCGCCACCCGTTCGAGCCGGGCACGCGCATGTGGGACGAGACCGGCCTGGTCACCTTCTCACTCACCGCGGGTTCCGCGTTCCTGCTCCAGACCATGGAACCGACCATCTCCGCGGTGGTCGACAAGCATTCGACCTTCCGCACCGACCCGATGGGCCGCGCCCTGCGCAGTCTCGCCTCGGTCATGATGTGGGTGTACGGCGGCGAGGAGGGGCTGGCCGAGGCCGAACGGCTGCGCGGCATGCACGCCACCCTCAACACCACCACCCCCGACGGCGTCCGCCACACGGCGCTGAGCAGCGGACCGTGGGCCTGGGTGCTGCACACCGGAACCTTCGCCTTCACCGAGAACGCGAAATATTTCGCCCGCCGCCCCCTGACCGACGCCGAGAAGGAGACCTACTACCGCGAAGCGGTGCAGTTGCTCCGCAATTTCTCGGTGCCGCCCAAGGAGATTCCGGAGAACTACGCCGCGTTCCAGAAGTACTTCACCGAAATGGTCGACAACCATCTGGTCGCGACCGGCACCGCCCACGACTACCTACGGGTGATCCGCTCGGTCGCGCCGCCCAAGCAATTGCCGCGCGTACTCGCCCCGGTCTGGAAGACCGCTGTCGCGCCGATCGGCAGGATGCAGTACTTCGTCACCGTCGGCACCACCCCGGAATCGGCCCGCCGCAAACTCGGGCTGGAGTGGAGTGCCGCCGACGAACGCACACTGCGCGTCCTCGGTCGCCTGATCGCCTACCTGCTGCCGCTGCTGCCAGAACGGCTGCGCTACTTCCCGATCGCCTACGAGGCGCGCAGGTTGGAACGCGACCGCGCCCGCCTGCGCCGGATCATCGCGCGACGTCCCCTCTGAGCGCGTCCGCGCCGCACCCCCGTCACCACGTCCGCACGAGCGCGCGGACGTGGTGACGCCGTTCTACGCAAACAGGACGCGCGCGAACGCGCCGACGACCGCACCGCACCTTCTCCGACGGTGCGAGAACCGCGTTCGACCTCCCGAACCGCCCCCACCAGCACGGCAATCCCACGGCAATTTCCGTTCGGTGCCCGGAGGTAACGCCAGGGGTGCCCGAGGTGATCGACACCATGGCCGTATCCCTTACGCTACGACAGCGTTTCGGCCCGAGCAGCCATTCGGACGACGCGTACCGGACGGCTGACCCGGCCTCACGGCACACCCTTGGTTTCGCTCTCCACCGAAAGGCGCTCGATGGCCCACACACCCAGTGTGCTGTTCGTCTGCGTGCACAACGCCGGACGCTCCCAAATGGCCGCCGGATTCCTCGCCGCGCTGGCCGGTGATCGCATCGAGGTTCGTTCCGCGGGCAGCGAGCCCGCCGCCACCGTGAACCCGGTCGCCGTCACCGCCATGGCCGAAGTCGGCATCGACATCGCCGGTGGGACACCGAAATTGCTGACCGACGAGGCCGTCGGCGTCTCCGACGTGGTGATCACCATGGGCTGCGGCGACGCCTGCTCGTATTTCCCCGGCATCAGCTACCGCGACTGGGTGGTGCCCGACCCGTCCGGCGAGGGGATCGAAGTGGTGCGCACCGTCCGCGACCGCATCCGCATCCTGGTGGAGAACCTCATCGCCGAATTGGTTCCCGCGCCCAAGCATTGATCCGAGCGCGTCCGATTCGTTCAAGACCGCGGCCCGAACGGCCGCTTACGCTGCCGGTATGACACCACAACTCGACTTCATCGGCATCGTGGTCTCGGATATGGCCGCTTCCCTCGCCTTCTACCGCAGGCTCGGGCTGGAATTCCCGCCGGACGCCGAGAACGCGCCGCACACCGAGGCGACGATCATCGGCGGCCTGCGCCTGGCGCTCGACACCGAGGACACCGTTCGCTCCTTCCACCCGGACTGGCAACGCCCGACGAGCGGCGGCCGTGTCGGACTCGCGTTCCGCTGCGCCGATCCGGCCGAGGTCGACACCGTCTACGCGGCGATCGTCGACGCCGGATACCACGGCGAACTGAAGCCGTGGGACGCGCCGTGGGGACAGCGTTACGCCACCGTCGCCGACCCGGACGGCAACGGCGTCGACCTCTACGCTCCGCTGGGCTGAGGGTCGCCGGAACCGTCCGCGAGCAACTGCCCCAACGACATTCCCGCGAGCTCCCGCACCTCGCGGGACAGGTGGGCCTGATCGGCGAAACCGGCGTCGGCCGCGGTGTCGGCGGGTGACACCCCGGTCCGCGCCATCGCGACGGCGCGCTGCAACCGCAGGATGCGGGCCAGCGTCTTCGGCCCGTATCCGAAGGCCGTCAGCGAACGGCGGTACAGCAGCCGGGTATTCACCCCGGTCCGCTCGGCGGTCGCCGCCACCGAGATCCCGGAATCCATGGCGGCCACGATCCGCGACAGCAGCGGATCGGGCGGACCCGCCTCGGCCGCCCGGTGCAGCGCGATCGACTCGAGCGCTCCCGTCCGGTCGGCGGCGTCGTCGACCCGGCCGGTGAGCGCGCGCACCGCGCGCGACGGCCACAGTTCGTCCAGGTCGACCCTGCGGTCGCGCAGTTCGTCGGCGGGCACGCCGAGCAGCGCGGGACCGGAACCGGGAAAGAACCTGATCCCCGCGTAGGTGGTGCCGATCGGCACATTCGGGCGGAACGCGGTGGTGTCAGGACCGGCGACGACGAGGACCCCCGCACGCCAAATCAGGTCGATACAGCCGTCGGGCAGCACGGGCGCGACCCGATCGCGCCCGGTCACGGTGCGCGTCCACAGCACCGCGCCCGCCAGCCGCGACGGGCGCTCACGGTAGGCGGGGGCTCGGTCCGGGTGACGGGTCGTCCGATCCACCCCACCGAGGCTACGGACCACCACCGACAGATCCCCGACTAATCTGAAGACACCCGCCCTCGGTTCGAGGGCGTATTCAGACATCGGACGACGCGGTCCGCGGCATTCCCGTGGGCCCGGCCGTCCGGTGACATATCGGAAGGGACCACTGCCGGCATGACCGAGAGCAACACCGGGGACGCTCCTCCCCTCGCCGACATCATCAACGGCGCACTGGAATTCACCATTCCCCCGGCCGGGAAGATGGGGGTGCGGGCGATCGAGGCGCGCCGGGGATACGCCTCGGCCAGTGTTCCCATCGAAGGGAACGGCAATCACTTCGGGGTCATCTACGCCGGAGTGCAGTTCACCGTCGCGGAGGTACTCGGCGGGATGATCGCCATCGCGACCTTCGACAATTCGGCGTACTACCCGCTGGTCAAGGGTTTCGAGATCGCGTTCGTCGGCATGGCGAAATCGGACCTGCGCGCCGAGGCCACCCTCGCCGAGGAGGAGATCGCCCGTATCGAGGCCGAGGCGGCCGAGCGCGGGAAATCGGATTTCACGCTGGAGGCCGTGGTCACCGATGCCGACGGCAAGAAGGTGGCGGTGACCAAAGGCCTGTACCAGCTGCGGGCCCACGGCAGATAGCGATCGGCGTCCGGTCGGACGCCGGGCACCGACCGCGCCTCAGTTCGGATTGGCCCCGCGCGGTGTCACGCGAATGTAGTGCGCCTCGTCGGCCGGGATCCTGTTGCCGGTATCCCGGCATCCGACGGTCACCTCGGTGGCGGGCTGCGAGGAAAAGGTCCAGAGCGTGATCCACTCACCGCCCGCGATTGTTTCGCGTTTCTTGACGTCCGAAGAACGCAGATCTTCGTTGCGTCCGGTGCTGTCGGTTACCGTGCAGCGCAATCCCGCTGCGGCGTCTCCCCACTCGGCGGGCGCTTTGATATCCATGATCGCGTCGGCGGGCACGACCACCGGCCGCGCGGCCCCGATCGCGATACGCACCCCGGGGCCCTGCTCCTCGGCGGCCTGCTCCGTCGTGCGCTGCGGCGCACCGGATGTGGAGACAACCGTCGAGGTAGCGGCCGTTGTCGAAGTATCGTCGCCGGAACATCCGGCCACCGTGGCGGCCAACGCGACGGGCACCGCCATCCAGATCAGTCTCACAGGTCAACCTCTCTTCGCGCCCCCGCTCGCGCGGTGGGCCGGATCAGCGATCGAACACAGCGAAAAACGTCTCGCGGGAAATCACACTACAGGGCCGGAGAATTCGCAATTTATCGGCAAATGGTCGATGACGTGGCAACGTTCGCGAAATCCGACAATTCGAGCGCACGCCACCGACATCCCTCCCGAATTGCCGGTCGGCCGCCCACACGACCCGGCGGCTAGGATCGCGCTGGTGATCACGACAGCGTGGTCGTGATCGCCTCGCATTCCGGCAACCATTCGTCTTGGAGAATCCCGATGACGTTATCCGTCGCATTCCACACGCTCGACATCACGACTCTCGACGGCGCAGCGGACGCCTATCTGGCCCAACCCGACGACGGCCGCGCGTATCCGGGCGTGCTCTTGCTTCCGGACGCCTTCGGACTTCGACCGTGGATCCGGGAAATGGTCGAAACCATTGCCGCGCAGGGCTATATCGTGCTCGCGCCCAATATCTTCTACCGCGCGGGAAGGGCTCCGGTGCTACCGGTCCCCGACTTCTCCGAACCCGATGCCCGCGCGAATTTCTTCACCGCGCTCGAGCCGCTGCGACAGCAGTTGACCCCCGAACTCGCACTGCGTGATCTGGGCGTCTACCTCAACCGGCTCGCCGATCTCGAACACGTCGTCCCCGGCGGACTCGGCGTCGTCGGCTACTGCATGGGCGGCAGGCTGGCCCTGCGCGCCGCGGGCGAATACGGCCCGAGGGTCGCGGCGGCGGCCAGCTTCCACGGCGGCGGGCTCGCGGTGGACGAGGCGCCCGACAGCCCGCATCACGCCGCGGGGAGCATCGAGGCCGAACTGCTCATCGCGCACGCCGACGCCGACCATTCGATGCCCGCCGAGCAGATCGAGGTGCTGGACAAGGTATTGGACGCGGCGGGCGTGCGCTACACCTCGGTGGTCTATCCCGGCGCCGCGCACGGCTACACCATGCGCGACCTGCCCTCCTACGACGACGGCGCCTACGAGCGGCATCTGAGTGACCTGTTGGGTCTGCTCGGTAGGAATTTGCCCGCCGAAGCCGCCTGACACCGGTCGCGCGTACAGCACGAGCGACCGACGACCGGGAGAACCGTGGAACTCACCTCGCACGCGGCACTGACCCGTGACGACATCGACGCGGCCGCCGCGAGGATCGCGGGCGGGGTGCGCCCGGTGGTGCTCGCACCCGCCGAACTGCCCGGCGCGGGCGAATCGTGGCTCGCCCTGGAATTCATGCAGCACACCGGAACGTTCAAGGCCCGGGGCGCGCTCAATTTCCTGCGTGCGCACCGGGACCTGGCGACCTTGCCCGAGGCCGGGGTGACCATCGCCTCCGGCGGCAACGCCGGGCTGGCCTGCGCGTGGGCGGCCCGGGCACAGGGGGTCACGGCGACGGTTTTCCTGCCCGCGACCGCGCCCGCGGTGAAGGTGGCGCGGTTGCGTGACTACGGCGCGCGCGTACGACTGGTCGGCGACCAGTACGCCGACGCGCTCGCCGCCTGTCACGAATTCGCCGCGCAGAGCGGAGCGCTCATGTCGCACGCCTACGACAATCCGCTCATCGCGGCGGGCGCGGGCACCCTCATGACCGAGATCCACCAGCGGCTGCCCGACCTCGACACCGTCGTGGTCGCGGTCGGCGGCGGCGGACTCTTCGCCGGAATCGCCACCGCCGCGCATCGGTACGGCGTGCGCACGGTGGCGGTGGAACCGCTGCACTGCCGCGCGCTCGACGCCGCGTTGGCCACGGGCCGTCCGGTCGACGTCACCGTCGATTCGATCGCCGCCGACTCCCTCGGCGCGCGCCGGGCCACCGGTCTCGCGGTGGCCGCCGCCCTGCGGACCGGCGCGCGTTCGGTCCTGGTCTCCGACGACGAGATCGTCGCCGCCCGCCGGATGCTGTGGGCCGAGCGACGGCTCGCCGTCGAACACGGCGCCGCCACGGCGCTCGCGGGGGTCATCGGCGGCGAGTCCGGGCACGGCTACCGCCCGGACACCGGTGAACGGGTCTGCGTCGTGCTGTGCGGCGCCAATACCGACCCGTCGGACCTGGCCGAATGACCCGTGGAAGTCACTACCCGGCAACGGAATCGGTTCGCTACCGGGCAACCGGGTGTTCATCGGCAAGACTGTTGGCATGACGAGGGACGCGGTTACGGTCGCACACCGATTGGTACTGGAGAAGTTCCCGCGGGCACGCGCGGCCTGGCTCGGCGGCAGCGTGGTCACCGGCGGCGTCACCAGCGCTTCGGATCTCGATATCACGGTCCTACTCGAGGGCGAGCCCGCGCCCTACCGCGAATCACTGCATCGCGGCCGCTGGCCGGTGGAGATGTTCGTCCAGACCGAGTCGTCGCTGACGCGGTTCTGCACCGACGAGATCGCGGCCCGCAATCCCACCACGGTGCGTCTGGTCGGGCAATCCGAGGTGCTCGTCGACGTCGACGGCAGCGGCCACCGACTGCGCGCGCTGTTCCTGCGCCTGCTCGACGCCGGTCCGGTTCCGCCCACGGGTGACGAAATCCGTTCCGCCCGTTACGGAATCACCGATCTTCTGGACGATCTGATCGCCTCGGACTGCGAGGACGAACGGTTGATGATCGCCACCGCGCTCTCGACCCGAGCGGGCGAACTGCTGTTGACCGGCTACGGACGCTGGATCGGGCGCGGGAAATGGCTGCGCCGCGAAATCCTTTCCCTCGACGAGCGATTCGGCTCGGACTGGGCGGTCCGACTGCCCGCCGCGGTACGCGCCGTCGCGGCCGACGATATCGGACCGATGGTGGCGTCCACCGACGAGATCCTGAGCCTTTTCGGCGGCAGACTCTTCGAGGGATACCGCACGCGGCCCGCCGACGCGCATACCGAGCATCAGGGCGTCCAGTAGGTCTCCGAATGAGCGGCTCGGCCACACGGCGCGAACCGCTCACGAGGTGCGCGATCCGCGCGGCCCCGGATGCTAGCCGACGACGGCGTTCATGATGGTGCCCGCACTGGTCGCGACGACGCCGCCGATCATGGCTCCGGCCACCATCTTCGGCGATTGCAGTCCACCCCCGGACCATTTCTCCCAGGCGAAGCGTCCACCGGCGTAGACGATCGCGAGGATGCCGGAGAGCAGGACGAACCAGGTGAGGTAGCGGACCAGTTGCATGATCTTGTCCGCCAGCGGCGGTGCCTCGGGTGAAGGGTTGCCGATCTGCGCAAGTACCGCGCCGTACGTGTCGTGCGCGGTAGCGAGAATGATGCTCACAGTCGTACCCCTCTTCGAATGTCGACGAACGATTCGAGAACGCCATCGACGAGAGTACTCGTTTCCCCTCGGAAACATTGCGGGGCAGGACATTTCAAGAAAGATGCCGACCGGTCGGATGGACCCTCGACAAATACATACGATCGACCGTATTCTTATCTCATGACAGTCACCAGGGAACATTTCACCGAAGAGACCGATCCGTACTGCCTGCCCGCGCTGGAGGCCGCCGCGCTCCTGTTCGACGCACCCTGGCAGCGTTTCGGCGTCATCGGTGACAGTCTGTCGGCGGGCACCGGCGATCCGACTCCCGGCTACGCGTCGATCGGCTGGCCCGACCGGGTCGCGGATGTGCTCCGCCGCGTGCACCCCGACCTGGCATATCTCAACACCGCGGTGAACGGCGCGACCACCGACGAGGCGATCGGGACCCAACTCGATCGAGTGCTCGCCTTCGAACCGGACCTGCTGCACCTGCCCAGCGGCGCCAACGACATCGTGCGCCGCTCCCCCGACTACGACCGGATCGAGCAGACCCTGCGCGGACTCTACGAACGCGCCGCGTCGACCGGAGCCCAGCTGATCACCTTCACCCTCGGAAAGGCCTACGACATACCGGTTTTCCCGGATTGGCCACAGCGCGTGCGGACCCTCAACGGCATCACGCGCGGGCTCGCGGCCGAATACCGGGCCGTGCTGGTCGAGATGTGGGACCACCCGATCAACGATCGGGCCGACCTGCTCAGCGCCGATCGCATCCACTTCGCCGCGTCGGGTCAGGCCGCGTTGGCCGCCGAAGTGGTCAAACAGCTGGCCCACCACCTCGAACGCGGACGTCGCGTATGAGCGCGCCGACACCGCGCCCGCCCACCGACAAACGACTGCTGCGTGGTGCGCGCACCCGATCGACGGTCCTGCGTCGCGCGGTCGACCTGGCCTCGCTCGACGGTCTGGAGGGTTTGAGCTTCGGCCGGATCGCCACCGACACCGGTCTGAGCAAGGCGGGCGTGCAGACCCTGTTCCGCACCAAGGAAATACTGCAACTGGCCGCCGTCGACCACGCGCGGGATCTGTTCATCGCGGCCGTCGTCGACCCCGCCCGCGCCGAAGCGCGCGGCGGCGAACGGTTACGGGCACTCGTCGAGAACTGGATCGTGTACGCCGAGACCCCGCTTTTCCTCGGCGGCTGTTTCCGAGCGGCGAATATGACCGAATTCGACAGCAAGCCGGGACCGGTCCGCGACGCGCTGTTGCGTGACCAGCGAGACTGGCGCGCGCTGCTCGCGAATCAGTTCCGCCACGCCGCCACCGCGGGCGAGATCGCGGAGACGGACCCGCAACTGGCCGCGTTCCAACTCGACGCGGTGCTGCTCGCGGCGAATACCGCTCTGCGCCTGGATGATTCGACGGTGGTCAGCAAGGTGCGGCGTGTTCTCGATCAGATGCTGCGACCGGCCGGGTAGCCGCGTCTACCAGAACGAACCGCGGGCGCCGACCGGCTCGAGGGCGAACCGCCGCGAGCCGACGGATTCGGGCTCGGAATCTCGCACCCGCTCGAACGCGATCCAGGTCCGGCTGTTCGTCAGCACCAGACCGTCCTCGGACACGGCGAAGGTGGGACCGCGGGTCAGGAATTCGATGAGCCAGAGATCCTGACTCTCCGATTCCGGCGAGCAGGCCATCAGGGTGGAACTGGGAGCTCGCGCGTCGAGGATGTCGCCCACGATATCGGCGTCGAACATCGTCGTGTTGCAGCCCGCGTGCGCGGAAAGCCTGCGGGTCTCCGCGACGAACCAGAGCGTGATCCGGGTATTTCGAACGAGTACGCGGGGTGTGCCGTCGTCGGTCACGGACACCGAGGCGTACCGCTGGCCCCACAGGGTCGGTCGATTCATCGGCGGGAACAGTTCCTCACTGACGGTGGTCGAATGTTCAACCATCTTCGGGTGGTCGATTCGCCACCGAAACCTGCCGGTCCGCTGATCGAACCGTTCAGCGCAAATTCTTCTCGATCTCCCGCGCGGCATGCGCGACGAGTCGGGGCAAACCGGGCGGAAAGCGGTTCGTCAGCGACATACAGCCGATGGCGGCCACATCGACGCCACCGTTCCAGCGGATGGTCGCGGCCGCGCAGCAGAGCCCGTTCGCGACATCGAAATGGTCGACGGCTACCGACCCGTTGTCCTCGATGGCGGTACGGACCCGATGCCATTCGGCCCCCGTATATCCCGGCGGCGGTGGCGCCGGATCCGCCCTGGCCGTCATCAGTACCTGCGCCAACGCGGTGCGGAACGCGAGATCACTGCCGGGGCCCGCGCTCAGGAACACATCGGCGCCGTTGAATCCGGTCACCATGTGGACCGCGCCCTGATCCAGCACGCAGACCGCGACCATCGATTCGGTCAGCGCGGCGAGCACCCGGCCCGGTCGCTGAGCGGCTCGTCGCAGCATCGGCGCGACCTGCCATTGCCGTCCGAGCTCGGCCAGACGCGACCCGACGAAATACCGCTGCTCGACCCGTTGGACCGCGCCGAGGCCGACCAACTGCTCGGCGAGCCGATACGCGGTCGCCTTGGGGATCCCGGTCGAGCGGGAGAGCACCGACAGCCCGCACCCGTCCGGACATTCCGAAATGGCCTGTAGTACTTGAAATCCCGCATCCAACACGCCGCGACCCGAACTCGGTGACGTGCCGAGCGATTCCCGCGCGGAATCCGAGACCATCGCGTACCCCCTCTCCGGCAACGACTCGTCGGCTCGACGCGGGCTCTCACCCCGAGCCACGCCGCCGCCGATGCGGGCAGCCTAGCGACTCACCGCGACCGCCCGCACCCGATGGCGGCGAATTCACCGACCGAAGTCAGTTCGGTCCTCGGGTAGTACGGCCCCATCGTCGCGGCCGGATCGTCCTGCGGAGCGTGCTGGATGGCGCCGACGAAATCCGGGGCGGGCAGCATATTGCGCATCAGCAGCAGCGTCGCGCCGTTGGTGGTCGGCAACCACGCCACACCGCAGTCCGCGGTGGCGTTGGCGGGCCGGTCGGCGGGGTCGGAGACGACCACCGTGAACTCGCCCGCCGCGTCGGTGGTGATCCCGTCGTCGGCGACACACGCCGACACCCGCGTACTCAACACTTCGTTGGCGCACAGCGACCAGTAGCGCAACGCAGCGGACGCCATGACCGACTGCCCCTGATAGGTCGCCGGTGTCCGCGGCAGTTTCGCCCTGATCACCGCGACCTGTCCGGCGTGCGGCGCGACACGGGAGGTCAGGTAGGTGTTGTCCGGATTGGCGAAGACACCGTTGCCGCTGGTCTTCGACCACACCCGGTAATCCGGGCCGGGCAGCGCCCGCGGCAGGTCGATCCCGCCCGACAGTTGGACCGCCGTCGGGTCGCTCACCTGCGGCGAAGTCGCGCATTCCGGCATGGTGCGCGGACCGTCGGCACCGTTGAGAGTGAACTCGGGCAGACCGGCGCCGCCGAGCGGGTCGAGACCGGCGTCGGGCCGGTACACCCGGTAGAGCACCACGGCGAGACCGGCGTCGGCGTAGAGCGTGTTGGGCGCGGGCCGCTCCGGGCGCGGGCCGGGCACGACGCGCACGGTGTAGGACCGCTGCGTGGCCGTACGGTCCGCACCGGGCAGGAACGGGTCGACGCTGCCCGGATCCGGCGCGATATTCAGATCGTTGAGCCCGTCGAGGGTCTGCGAACCGCGGTAGCTGGTGAACGAGATGTAGCGACCGCGCGGGAACGTGCCGCGCAGGGTGACGCCCTCGGCGGGCAGGTTCGGCACCGCCGTCATCCAGTAGTTCGCGAACGTGTCCGGCAACGCGACATTGACGGTGTCGGCGCCGATCCGCCTGCTCCACCCGCAGTCGAACACCGGTTCCGCCCACGCGGGCGCCTCACGCGTCATCGGCACGGCGACCGCGCCGACCAGCGCGGCTACCGCGACCAGGCCCCGCAGCAGATCCTTGATGGTGTCCACGCGGCCAAGTATCACCCACCCCGACCCGACGATCCGGTCGGGGGACCGTCAGCGGTCACTGTCGGCACAGCATCGTCTCCACCAGCGCGTGGGTGCCGATGACGAGCGCGATATTGCCCGCGACATCGGGTAATTCGTTCAGCGCGACGGTGACCGCGCGATCCTCGGCCGCGACGGTGACCGTGCTGAACCCGTGGATGGATCCGGTATGGCCCCAGGCCGTTCGCCCGCACGGGGCGGAGAACCGGAACAGCCCGAGCCCCGACGCCTCGGAGAAGCCGATCAGTCCGGTCGGCACCGTGCGCTGCATCTCCTCGAGCGACGCGGGCGCGAGCAGCTGTCCCGAGAGCAGCGCCAGGTAGAAGCGATTGAGATCGCGGCCGGTCGAGACCATCGCGCCGTCGGGCAGGCCCCAGGACGGATCGATATCGGTGATGTCGAGGCGGATCTCGCCGAAGCGGTGGTAGGCGCGCGGATGCGGCCCGTGCAATACGTCGTCGAACGGGAACTGCGGCCAGTAGGTGTCCGAGAGCCCGAGCGGCACCAGGATTCGCCGCGTGACGGCTTCTCCGACGGGCAGACCCGTCACCTGTTCGATGAGTTCACCCGCGAGCAGGTAATTGGTATTGGAATAGCCGAAGGACGTCCCCGGCACGGATTCGGACGGGTTGTCGAGACCGAGCCGGATCAATTCCGCCGGGGTGCGCGGGGTCGTCAGATCCTCGACCGACCCCTGTTCGAGCAGCGGCAGATAATTCGGGATACCGCTGGTGTGCCGCAACAGATCTCGCACCGTGATGTGCTCGCCGTCGCCACCCGGCCCGTTGACCACTCCGGGCAGATACCACTCCAACGGCCCGTCGAGTTCCACCTGACCTTCATCGACCAGTTGCAACATCACCGTGGCCACGAAGGTCTTGGTGATACTCGCGACGCGTAACGCGGCGTCGTCGGGGAACGGCTCACCGCTGGTCAGATCCCCCATTCCGCTGTCGTACTGATCGGCGCCACCGGGTCCCGTGTGGATCAGCTGCGCGCCGGGGACACCCGCCGCCGCGACGAGCTCGTCCAGTTCGGCCTGCCACAGCGAGGACTGATCGAGGGGCACGGCAACGGCGTGCGGCGCGGAGGAAGCCGACGAAGCCGCCGCCAGTACCACCATCGCCCGGACTAAGTACTGCCGCATCGGCATCTCCTGGCTGTGAACGCATGAACCCCCACGGGGGATATCGCCGTGGGGGTCGTCCGCGTTTACCGCCGCGCTCTTCGAGCACCTACCCGCGGACGGGACTCGGGCTCTCCGCCGGTGCGGCGCTCGGCTCCTCCGGCGGCGCCGACGTCGCGACGGGTTCGGTCGCCGCGACGGATGCCGCCGCCACGGGCACGGACGACGTCCGGCGCGTACCGAGCAGGAACAGCACCACGAGCAGCACGCTCAACCACACGTAGGTGTTACCGATGACATGCTGCCACGGCGTCCACAGCGATTCGCGCTGTTCGCCGTTGGGTAGCCAGTTCTGCGGCCCGTAGACGAAGACCGCCGCCGTGGCCGCCGTGACCAGATACCAGCCGAGCGCCCGGCGCAGCGGCTGCCTGGTGGCGTAACCGAACATGGCGAACAGCGCGGGCGCGATCCAGACCCAGTGATGCGACCACGAGATCGGCGAGACGAGCAGCGTGAACACCGCGTTGATCGCGAGCGCGAGCGCGGGCAGGTCGGCGGCGCGGCGCATGGCGGCGACCACGAGGACCAGCAGCGCGGCGCCCAGCACCAGCCACACCACCGTGAACGCGGGTTCGGGGACGCGCAGCCGGGCCAGCACCGCCTGGATGGACTGGTTGGTGTGGAAGGCCGAACCGCTCAGACCGTCGACATTGCCGAGTCCGCCGAACCAGTACTTCACCGACGCGTCGGGCAGCACCGCGAAACTGATCGCGGTCGCCACGGCTCCGGTGATCGCCGCGGTGATCGCGGATTTGTAGTCCTTGCGCACCAGGAAGTAGAGGACGAACGCGGCGGGCGTCAGTTTCACCGCGGCCGCGATCCCGACCAGCATCCCGCGCCGCCACTTGGGCTTCTCGGTGAGACAGTCGGCGGCGACCAGGGCCATCAGCAGCAGATTGACCTGGCCGAAATCCAACGTGGCCCGGGTCGGTTCGAGCAGCATGGCCAGCGGCGCGGCACACGCCGTGGCGAACAGCGCGAGCCGCCTGGCCTCGTCCCCCGGCCAGATCCGCCGAGCGACCACGTACAGCGTCAACGCGAGCGCGGCGGTGGAGGTCACGAAGAAGGCGAACGCGGCGGAATCCCAGGGCAGCAGCGCGAAGGGGCCGAGAACCAGCGCCGCGAACGGCGGGTAGATGAAAGGAAGCCCGATCCCGATGGTGGTCTGCGGCAACTGGCCGTACATATCGCCGCCGTCGCGGAGGGTTTCCACCCCGAGGCGATAGACCTGGAGGTCGATGAACCCGCCGGTGATCTCCTTGCACGGCCAGATCGGCATGGTCAGACACAGGTAGGCGAAGATTACGAGTAGCACCGGGAGAAGCCACATCACACGCCCGAAACGGCGGTTCGATGACTTCGACATGTCGACGGCGGCGGAACTACTCATCCGCGGCGACTATACCGGTGGACCTGTCCGCGATCGACGGGTGTCGACCGCCACGGCCGCCACGCCCGATTGCTCCGTATTCGCCCCGCCGGGTGCGGGCGGTGACGAACGAACCTCCGTGATGTGCGAACCCGCCGCTGACCGGCCCGCAGCGCGGTGCACGACACATCGGTGCGCGGCACCGGGTCCCGAGAATCCATCCCGCGACCGGTATCTTTCGTCCGATGTGCGCACCGGGAATCGTTCGATCCGCCCACGACAACGCCGCGCGAACCAGTCGCCGCGCGCTGCTCGGCGCCATCGGTCTGGCCGCGGCGGCCACGGTGTCGGCGCCGCTCGCCCGCGCGGTGCGCCCGAGCCGGGTCGTCGACCTCACCCACACGTTGACGCCGAGGCTTCCGGTCTGGCCGGGTAATCCGGCGCCGACGATGGTCCCCGTCGCCGGGTACGAGGCGGGCGGATTCGCTCAACACGCGCTCGCGATGTGGGAACACAGCGGAACCCACCTGGACGCCCCGGTGCATCGGGTGCCGGGCGGGGCCACCACCGATCGCCTCGCGGTGGAAGATCTCGTCGCGCCACTCGTCGTCATCGATATCAGCGCGCGAGCAGGCGACCCCGACGCGACCGTGACCCGCGCCGATATCGACAACTGGCAGTCCCAGCACGGCGCGATCCCCGATCGCGCCTTCGTCGCCATGTACTCCGGGTGGGAACAGCGCATCGCGGATCCGCGCGCTTTCGTCAACCTGGACGCGAAAGGCACCCCGCACGCCCCCGCCTTCTCCACCGAAGCCGCCGAATATCTGGTGACCCAGTGCGGTGTGGTCGGTGTCGGCGTCGACACCCTGAGCCTGGATTCGGCGACCAGTCCCGACTACGGCGCGCACACCGCGATCCTGGGCGCGGGCCGGTACGGCGTCGAGATGCTGGCCGGGCTGACGACGGTGCCGCCGTCCGGCGCGACCGTCGTCGTCGGCGCTCCCAAACACGAGGGCGGCACGGGCGGACCCTGCCGGGTGCTCGCCCTGGTCTGAGCGAATCGCGCGCCGGGCGTGGAAGCGACACGCCCGGAGTCGAAACGGCTCGCACCGCACGGTGAAACTTCATCGAGCCGAAACACGTGAGCTGTAGTGCAGAAACAGGATGTCCCGATGCTTCACGCGAACCCGTTCGACAAGGGGTACGAGTGTGAATTCGGGAGACACCGCGTGGGTGCTCGCCAGTACGGCGTTGGTCATGCTGATGACGCCGGGTCTGGCGTTCTTCTACGGCGGCATGGTCGGCGCCAAGAGCGTGCTGAACATGCTGATGATGAATTTCTGCACCATCGGCGTGGTCAGCACGCTGTGGCTGCTGTACGGCTACAGCGAGGCCTTCGGTGACGACGCCTACGGAGGATTGATCGGCGACGTCTCGCACGTCTTCCTCCGCGATACCCAGACGACGCTGTCCGGCCCAGCGGGCCACCAGATCCCGACCATGGCGTTCGTGATGTTCCAGCTCATGTTCGCGGTCATCACCACCGCGCTGATCTGCGGCTCCATCGCCGAACGCGCGAAATTCTGGGCCTGGATACTCTTCGTTATCGGCTGGTGCACCGTGGTGTATTTCCCGGTCGCCCACTGGGTTTTCAGTTTCAGCGGTTTCACCGAAACCGACGCCGCGGGGATATCGAGCAATATCGGCGGATGGATCGCCAACGATCTGGGCGCCTTGGATTTCGCAGGCGGTACCGCGGTGCATATCAACGCGGGCGCGGCCGGACTCGCGATCGCGGTGGTGATCGGCAGGCGACGCGGCTGGCCCGAGAGCACACCGCGACCGCACAATGTGCCGTTCACCCTGCTCGGGGCCTCCCTGCTGTGGTTCGGCTGGTACGGCTTCAACGCCGGATCCGCCCTGGGCGCCAACGAACTCGCCGCGCTCGCGTTCACCAACACCACCGTCGCCACCGGCGCGGGATCGCTCGCCTGGATCGTCGTCGAACAATTGCGTGACGGGAAACCCACGACGCTCGGCGCGGCCTCCGGGGCCATCGCGGGTCTGGTCGCGATCACCCCCGCCTGCGGATACGTCGACTCGCTCGCCGCGCTGGCCATCGGTGTGGCGGCGGGGATCATCTGCGCGCTGGCCGTCGCGCTGAAATTCACGTTCCGATACGACGATTCGCTCGACGTGGTAGGTGTGCACCTGTTCGGCGGCCTGGTCGGCACGCTGCTCGTCGGCCTGTTCGCCGACGAGGCGGTCAATCCCGCGGGTAACAACGGACTTCTGCACGGCGGCGGCCTGACCCAGCTGTCCCGCCAGGCCATCGCGGCGGGCGCGGTGCTGGCCTATTCCTTCGTCGGCGCGCTGGTCATCGCCTGGATCATCGACAAGATCGTCGGGTTCCGGATCAACGAGCACGAGGAATTCGAGGGCATCGACGAATCCGAACACGCCGAGACCGCTTACGATTTCGGCTCCGCCGTGAAACCCGTCCCGGTCCGGGCGACGCCGGTGCGGCGGCCCATGGAGCGAGTCGACAGCGAACCGATCCCGAACCAGCCGCCGTCCGCTCCCCCCGGGCGGGCGCCGATGCCCCGCCAGCCCAATCCGCCGTGGCGGCAACCGGAACAGCGGAACGACAGCGCACCGATTCCCGGAGTGCTGCCCGCGCCGGGGCCGAACACGGTGCGACGGCCTCCCCCTCCGGATCGTGGCTACGAGCCAGCGCCGATACCGCGCCCGGGACCCTACCGGCCGTCCTAGTCCCCGGGTCCCACGCTCTGTCGTCGCGTCGGGCTCGGGTGCTCGTCGTCATCACCGCGAGCATCGTCCGGGGAATCGCCCCCGGTCGATGCCGCGACTGTGCCGACATCCGGGACGGGTATGTCGGTGGCGCCGGTCTCCACGCCGTCCGTCTCCTGCCTTCGCCCCGACCGCGTGATCGCGACCCCGGCCAGGCACAGGAGACCACCGACGACGGCGAGGGGCGCGGGCGCCTCACCGAGCGCGATCCACGCCATCAGGACGACGAGGGCGGGCACCACGTAGGTCGTCACGCCCATATTCCCCGCGGTGGTGCGCGCCAGCGCGTACGCCCACGTGGTGAAGGCCACGGCGGTCGGGAAGACGCCCAGGTACACCATGCCGAGCGTCGAGGTCGGCGGTGCCGAGGCGACCTCGCGCACGAGTTGTCCAGCGAACGGCAGACACGCGACGGTGCCGACGACACAACCACCGGTCGTCACCTGGAGCGCCGAGGCGTGCGCCAGCGCGGGTTTCTGGACGACGACCGAGATCGCCCAGGTGGCCGCGGCGGTCGCGCACAGCGCGACACCGAGTACCGCGCCGCCGCCACCGCCGGAATTCGACAAACCGACGATCACGGCACCGGTGAACGACACCGCGATCCCGGCCAGCAAGCGCCGGGGAAATCCTTCCCCGAGGACGAGGCCGCCGAGCAACGCGATCAGCACCGGCCCGATATTGACGACCATCGCGGCGGTTCCCGCGTCGACGTGGCGTTCTCCCCAGTTCAGAACGACCATGTACACCCCGAACCACAGCACACCGGAGATCAGGATGCCCCGCCACGCACCGCGCGCGGGCAGCCCTTCCCCGGTCACGGCCAGGATGACCACCAACGCGACGGACGCCGTGGCCAACCTGCCGAGGGCGAGCGCCCCCGGCGAGAAGTCCGCGCCCGCGGATCGGATGAAGACGAACGCCGACGCCCACAGCACCACCGTGACACCGGCGGCGGCCAGGGCACGTCGATCGTTCGACCGCGCAGCTCGCACCATTCCCCGCACGCTAGAACACCGTCGAGGCGAAAGCACGCGGATTTTCGACACGGTGTTATGTTCAGGTATCCCGGCTCGTTTCGCTGACGGCTGAATACCGCTCGGACGGAATCGGATGTGGTCCAACACGTTCCGGTGACCGACGGTCGATCCGACCGATAACGCCTGCTCAGCCCGGTCGGCGTGCCGCCGGTCGGCGCCCGGCGGAGCCTCGTCGGCCGAGCCGGATTCCGACGACGGGCCGAGGAAGGCCGTCGCGGGCACCGGTATCGTCGGTAGCGCCAGCGCGCCGGGTGGAGGGACCGTGCGCACCCGCGCTCACCGAGGAACCCTCTTGAAGTATGTGCCCCGCCTGATCATGTTCCTGGCGATTCCCGCCCTGCTGTTCGCCCTGCCGTGGTGGACCCTGGTCGCCGCCCCGACCAGCGGTGCGAGCACCCTGTTCTGGCTCGGCACCGCCGCCTTCCTGCTCGGCTACCTGACGCTGCCGCCGGCGATGACGGCCGGGCACGGCGCGCGCCAATCCGATTTCGCGTCGATCGTCGGCGACACCCTGCTCGGCATCATGTGGGTGTTCTTCAGCTGGTCGGTGATCGGCACCGTCGCCGGATGGGCACTCGCGCTCGCCGGAGTCGACGATCACGCCCGGATTATCGCGACCGGGGTGTTCGCGGTCTCGACGGTGCTGGTCGTCTACGGCATCGTCGAAGCCAGGCGGGTGCCAAGGGTCCGCACGGTGCACGTCGACATCCCCGGCCTCGGCCCGAGTCTGGACGGTCTCCGTCTGGTCGTGATCACCGATACCCACTACGCCGCGCTCGACCGGCTGCGCTGGTCGGAGCGGGTCGTCGAACTCGTCAACGCGCAACAGCCGGATATCGCCTGTCACGCGGGCGATCTCGCGGACGGCTCGGTGGCGAAACGCCACCCGCAGGTCGACACGCTCGGCAAGGTCGAGGCGCCGTTCGGCCGTTTCTACATCACCGGCAATCACGAATACTTCGGCGACGGCCCCGGCTGGATCGACCACATGACCTCGATCGGCTGGCAACCGCTGCACAACCAGCACGAGATCGTCACCCGCGGCGGCGACAGCCTCGTCATCGCGGGTATCGACGACCCGACCGGCAAGGCCGTCCCCGGCCACGGCCCCGATCTGGACGCCGCGCTGGCGAACGCGGACCCGTCGCTGCCCGTGGTACTCCTCGCCCACCAGCCCAGGCAGATCGCCGACACCGTAGCCGCCGGAATCGCGCTCCAGATCTCCGGCCACACCCACGGCGGCCAGATCTGGCCCTTCCACTACCTGGTCCGGCTCGAGCAGCCGGTGGTCGCGGGCCTGAGCCGTCACTCCGACCGCACCCAGCTCTACACCAGCCGCGGCACCGGATTCTGGGGACCGCAACTGCGCGTCTTCGCGCCGAGCGAGATCACCGTGCTGATCCTGCACCCCGAATCCCCGCTGGCCGCGGCCTGACCCGGCGTCCTACAGCGGCGGCAGCGACGCCGATTCGGGGAAGACGACGGGCAGCGACGTCAACGCGCGATGGAACGGCCCCGGCCGCCAACTCAATTCGTCCGGCGACACCGCCAGGCGCATCTCCGGCAGCGCGTCGAGTAATTGGTCGACGGCCTCCTGCGCGATCAGATACGCGATCGAACTGGCCGGGCAGGCGTGCGGACCCGCGCCCCACGCGAGGTGGGATCGGTTGCCCCCGTAGCGATCCGCCGCGATCGCCGGATCGTCGTTGCACGCGGCGATGCTGATCACGACGGGTTGGTGCGCGGGTAGCCAGACGTCGTCGATCAGGATGGGCTGACGGGGGTAGCTGAGGCAGAAATTCGCCATCGGCGGATCGTTGAACAACACCTCGTCGATGGCTTCGCGGGTGGACAGACTGCCGCCGAGCACATTCCCGCCGAACCGCTCGTCGGTCAGGATGAACAGCAGCGCGTTCACGATCAGGTTCTGCTGCGGTTCGATCCCCGCCCCGTACAGGGTGCTGAGCTGGTTCACGATATCCATATCGCCGAGCCCGGCCGGATGCGCGATCATGCGGGAGGTGATATCCGCACCCGGTTCGGCCCGTTTGAGCTGCGCCAATTCCAGCAGTGCCGCGATGAGTTCCTCGTTACCCCGGCCCGCGTCGATGCCCTCGAAAATCGCGGCCATCCCGTCGGCCGCCCGTTCCGCGATGGCGGTCGGCGAACCGAGCAGCGTGTTCAGCACCGCGAACGCGAGCGGAAAAGCGTACTGACGCACCAGATCCGCCGACCCTTCGGCGCAGAACGAATTGATCAGCGGTACCGCGATTTTCGCGACGATTCCCTGAAGCCCGTACTGATCGACCATCTCCAGGCCCGCGATATTGATCTGCCGGAATCTGGCATGTTCCTCTCCCGCGCTGCGCAGCGCGTTCGGGCGCCATTTCATCATCGGCAGCACCGGGCAATCGGCGGGAACATCCTTCTCCCACGCGCGCGGATCGGCCGGGAAATGACTCGGATCGTTGAAGATCCGCAGCGCCGTGTAATATCCGACGACCAGCGTCGCCGGAATTCCCGGAGACAACTCCACCGGCACCAAAGATCCATAGCGCGAACGCATCTCGCGATAGGCCCGATACGGATCGGCCGCGAACTCCGCCGTGTACAGCGGCACGCGGGGACCGTCGTGATCGACGGGCGAACTCTGGGCCGAGCGGCCGCGCGCGGCGGTCGGAGGGGTTGTCATCCGCGGGAACTCCCAATGATCGAGCAGCAGGCACCGTGAGCGTAAGCAGGAGATCGGCTCCGCGCATCGGAATCGGTTGCGGCGATTCTTCCGGACGGGTGTTATCGCGGGATTACCGAGGTCGATTCCGTTCACGAATCGACGGGGGTATCTACCCGACATTCCAGACATTCGGCGGCGATTTCCTCGACCGAATATCGATCGCTCGTGATCACAATCCACCCGATGTTGTCATCCGATGACCGCACGATCCGGCCGCAGGTGACCACCCGGCGGCAACCCCACGGAAACCACGATCTCCACGCCACGAGGGGCGTACATTCGACAATCACTGCTCGGGGCGCCCCTACCGGAAGGGTTCGCCGTGATGAGCATGCGCAACACCCGCAAACTGTGCGCGACACTCGCGATCGTCCTGACGACGTCGACCCTCGCGTGCGAATCGACCGGCGGGACCACCGCGGGCCGAACCGCCACCTCCCCGATATCGCCGACCTCGACGCCGGACAGTCCGCAAGCCTCGGAAATCACCGATATCGTCCGCGCCGAGATGACACGACTCGACCTCAGCGCCGCCGTCTACGGTGTATGGCGCGGCGACGAGCAGATCGCCCTCGGCGCACTCGGCGGATCACCGCTCGGCGTCCCCGCCACCACCGCCATGCAGTTGCGGGTGGGCCAGCCGATGGAACCGATGGTGTCGACCGTCCTGTGGCAACTCGACCGGACCGGCGAAGTCCCCCTCGACCGCCCCATCTCCGCCTGGGTTCCCGACTTCCCGCGCGCCGACGAGATCACCCCGCGCATGCTCGCCAACGCCACCTCCGGCATCGCCGACTACGTCACCGACCCCGCCTTCACGGAACGCTTCTACGCCAACCCCATTCACGCCTGGACCGCTTCGGAGATCCTCGCACTCGCCGTCGCCCGCCCGCCCCTCTTCCCGCCGGGCACCGACTGGGCCTACGCGCACAGCGACCTCGTCCTCCTCGGCGTGGTCATGGAGAAAGCGACGAATCGCTCCCTCGGCGACCTGATCGACCAACACGTCCTGACCCCGCTGGACATGCACGGCAGCACAGTCGCGCTCACCCCCCAGATGGCCGAACCGATCCTGCACGGCTACACCAACGAACGAAAAGTCTTCGAGGACTCCACCTTCTGGAACCCCACCGCCTTCCTACACAGCGGAAACATGAACTCCACCGTCACCGACATCGCCAAATGGGTCCGCGCACTCGGCACCGGCACACTGCTGACCGAGGACCGATTCACCGAAATGATGGCCCCCTCCACGGCCGGTCTCGGCCCCATGACCACCGACCGATACTTCGCCTTCGGCGTCGTCCATCTCGACCGCTGGCTCTTCATGAACCCCGCCTTCGGCGGCTATCACGGCGTCGCCCTCTACGACCCCGTCACCGAGACGACCATCGTCGTCTACGCCACCCTCGGCCCCACCTCCGACGCGAACACCGACAACGCGGTGCCGATCGGGGTGAAGATCGGCCAGTCGGTCGTACCGGACCACCCACCCAGCGTGCCCTGACACAGACCGCGAGGTCGCGCGTGCCCGAGTCAGCCGGCCTCGTCGGTCGCATCGTGCGATGTTCGGCTGATCGCCATCCTGTCACCCAATTTCGGCAGCGGACCGCCGGGCGGACCGGCTCCCGCCCACTACGCCACCGATGTTCCGACCAAACCGCCACGCCTGGAGCGACTAAATTGCCACGTGGAGTGCGACCAAAATGCCATACAATCGGCGACTAAACTGCCATAGTACTCTCTGTCCGCCTAGATAAACCCAGGCTGAACAGGCATTTCTTCCGAAGGAGCGAGGAACGACACGATGCAGACCCGACTCGGACCACCCCATCCGCGTCACGCAGAGGCGGCGGTCGCCGATGCCCTCGCAGACACCCGTGTCGTCCTCGTCAACGGAGCGAGGCAGAGCGGCAAGAGCACACTCGTCCGACTCGTCGCGAAAGGACGCGAGACCGAGTGGCGCGACCTGGATGCGTCCCTGATGCGGCAGGCCGCCCTCAGTGACCCCGACGGGTTCGTGGACTACCCGGGACTGATGGTGATAGACGAGATCCAGCGAGCGCCGGAATTGCTGCTATCGATCAAGTCACAGGTCGACAGTGACCCACGTCCCGGCCGTTTCCTGCTCACCGGCTCGGCACGCGTCCTGGGTCTGCGCGCGCTACCCGACACGTTGGTCGGGCGGATGGAGACCATCGAGTTGTGGCCGTTCTCCCAAGGCGAGATCGACGGCTCACCCGACGCATTCATCGACGCCGTATTCGCCCAAGGCGAAGACATTCGACACAGCACCGCCGTGCCGCGAGCCGAATACGCCGACAGAATCGTCCGTGGCGGATTTCCCGAGGCGATCGCGAGGACGAACGATAAGCGACGACGCAGTTTCTTCGACTCGTACGTCGGCGATCTGATAGCACGAGATATACGGCAACTGTCCGAGATCGAGCGAACAACCGAGATGCGCGCTCTGGTGAGGATGCTCGCGGCCCGGTCCGGGCAACTGCTCGTGCCCACCGCACTCGGCAACGATCTGGGGTTGGGCACGAACACGATCAAGAGGTATATATCGCTGCTCGAGGAGGTCTACCTCATCAAGCGGATACCGTCATGGTCACGGAACCTGAGCAACCGCGCGACGATGACTCCAAAGGTCGCATTCGTCGATTCAGGAATCGCCGCCAGTCTGATCGGAGCCGATCCTCGCAGTCTCCTACGGCCGGGCGGGCAGTTCGGTCCCCTGCTCGAAGGCTTCGTGCTGATGGAACTGGCACGTCAAATCGGTTGGGCCTCCGAGGAAGTCAGTATGTTCCACTATCGCACCAAAGATCAGGTGGAAGTCGACGCGGTTCTCGAGAATCGGCGTGGAGAAGTGGTGGCTATCGAAGTCAAAGCCGCTTCCACGGTGGGCGCCGACGACTTCCGCCACCTCCGTCACCTTGCCGAACGACTCGGCGACGAGTTCATCGTCGGTATCGTCCTGCACACCGGAGCGCAAACTCTCTCGTTCGGCCCCAAAATGGTGGCTGTTCCTGTCAGTGCCGTGTGGGAGGTCCCGAACGCGTAAAGGTGAACGCGGGCGTCAGCCGACGAGAGTCGATGATTCCGACGAGCGAAGCGGCGGGTCACCGATGAGTTCCACCGGTGTGCGGCGTCTATACCAACAGCACGCACTCTGCGAATACGGTCAGGGAGGACCCCATGAGCACCGAAGCACTGCCGCCCGTCGTCGACGCCGAAACCTGGCAGCGTGAACTCGAAGCGCTGCGCATCAGGGAGAAGGCCGCGACCAGGGAACTCGACGCGATCGCCGCCCAGCGACGTCGCCTTCCGATGGTCGAAATGCCCGATTACACGCTCGCGGGCGAGAAGGGACCGGTCCGGCTGGCGGATCTGTTCGACGGCACGTCGCAATTGATCGTCTACAACCACATGTGGTTCCCCGGCGAGACATGGCAGTGCGGGGGCTGCACCGGTTTCACCTCGCAATTCACCCGATTGGAATTCCTCGACAACTACGACGCCCGTTTCGTCATCGTCACCCAGGGCCCGATCGATGAGGCCCTCGCCTACAAACGGCGGGTCGGCAACAAAATGGACTGGTACTCCACCGCCAACAGTTCCTTCGGCGCCGACGTCGGCGCACCCCCCGGCGAAGGATTCGCGGTCAACGTCTTCCTGCGCGACGGCGACACCGTCTACCGCACCTGGCACACCAACGGCCGCGGCACCGAACAACTCAGCCACTCGTTCGCATTGATCGATGTCCTGCCCTACGGCAGACAGGAAGAATGGCAGGACTCCCCCGAAGACTGGCCCCAATCACCCACCTACAGCCGCTGGAGCGATTCCAAGGACATCGCCGCCGCCTACGGCGACCCGAATATGTGACGTAACCCGAGAATACGAAGGCCCGGCCCACCTGGACCGGGCCTTTCGAGTCGGCGATGATCGCGTCGGATCTTGCCCGACAAACCTGCCGAGCCGAACATCAACCCACCCATCAAGAATTCGTTCGCACAGTCGAGAGAGGAGAACTGGACCGATGAGCCACGCACGCTGGAAAACCCTCCGGGAACGCAAACTTGCCGAGGGTTACACCGAACCCGAGGAAGTCACCGAGGCACGCCGAGAAATCCGACTCTCCATGGCACTGGCCCAAGCCGTCTACGACCGCCGAACCGAACTCGGACTCACCCAATCCGACCTCGCCGAACGCGCCGGCCTCACTCGGGTCAACTTCACCAGTCACCATACCGACGCCGCGTGAACCGAAAACCGAAGAGCCCGGCCGTTGGGCCGGGCTCTTCGTGAGTGGAGCTGCCGGGAATCGAACCCGGGTCCTCCGCCGCGTCTTCAGGGCTTCTCCGTGTGCAGTTCGCTAGGTCTCTGCTCGGATCTCCGGGTCTCGCGAACAAGCTCGGATGACGATCCCAGTCACTGTTTGATGTCCCGTCCGGCCCCGCGACCGAGTCGAACGGTAATTCCCTCTAGCTGATGCCAGTACCCGGACCGAGGGACGAGCCCGGACTGACAGAGACGACCTAGCTACTTAGGCAGCGAGGGCGTACTCGCGCTGATTGGAATCGGCGCTTAATTGGTTGCAGCGACGCTTACGGTGGTCTCTTGCCTGCACCGACACGCTTCCCCTGAATCAACGTACGCAGTCGAAACCGTTCAGCCCCGTACGTGCCCGCACCCTGCGGGCTAGTCATGTTAACACCATCGACCGCCCCGCTCATTCCCATTATTCGCGGGTGCGCTCCGGCTCACTCACCGCATGCCTTTGATACGCCGCCCGACCTCGCGGGTGACCTCGCGCTCGGCGGTCCGCCGGGCGAGATCCTGGCGCTTGTCGTAATCCTGCTTACCCTTGGCCAGCGCGAGTTCGACCTTCACCTTGCCGTCGAGGAAGTACATCGACAGCGGCACCAGGGTCTGGTTGCCCTCGCGGGACTTGCCGACCAGCCGCTCGATCTCACGCTTGTGCAGCAGGAGTTTGCGGACCCGACGCGGCGAGTGGTTGGTCCAGGTGCCGTGGCTGAACTCCGGGATGTGCAGCCCACGCAGCCACACCTCGCCGTGGTCCACCGTGGCGAAGGCGTCGACCAGTGACGCCTTGCCCTCGCGCAGGCTCTTCACCTCGGTGCCGACCAGCGCGATCCCGGCCTCGTAGGTATCCAGGATCGTGTAGTTGTGCCGCGCCCGGCGGTTGGTCGCGATGACCTTGCGCCCCGTCTCCTTCATAACGGACAACTATACAGAGCAGTATTTCGTCACTTCCCGGCGATTCCCACCTTCCGTGGGCGGCAACGAATCCTGCCGTAATCGCTCACCGATTTGTTCGTGACGATTCCGATAATCATCGACCTCGGAAGTCGAATAAATGTCGAGCGCGAAGGATTCGAATACGGCTGCAATTAATTCATTTGACAAACGAGGCTCATCGAAGGCGCCGCACATGACGGTTGTCCGTGCGGCGACCACCCCGGATCCACGGCCGACCTCCAACCGAGGCACCCCACCGACCGACACCGCGTCGAAGGAGCCGCCGCGACGAAGAGATCAATCGGACGTTCTCCCACTCGTCAGCCACCAGACCGTGGCGTTCGACATCGCGAACACCAGTGTGAAGACAGGAAGACCGATCGGTCCGCCCTCGGGTCGACGGACCACGACCGCCCCGTTATTCGATCGAGGTCCGGGGAATCCCGGTTCAGGTGAAGGTCTATGCCGATCGTGCCCCCGTCGCTCTCCGTCAATTCGTCACGGATCTGCTCGTGGCGGCGTGGGTGTATGCCTCGGTCCGGGCAGCGATGTGGGTGCACGATCTGGTGCGCGAACTCGCCGTTCCCGGACAGAAGTTGGAGGACGCCGGGACCGGTCTGGCGGACAACCTCGCGAAGGTGAGCGACAAGGTGGACCGGGTGCCGGTGGTGGGCGACGATCTGACCTCGCCTTTCGAACGCGCCGCGTCGGCCGCGCGGACGCTGGCCGACGCCGGCGCCGATCAGCAGGCACTCGTGGACGACCTCGCTCTCGTGCTCGCGATCGGGTTGCTGATCGTCCCGATCGCGCTGGTGCTGTTCGTCTGGCTGCCGCGGCGCGTGCGGTGGATACGACGAGCCGGGGCGGCGGCGCGCCTACGCACCGATTCCGCGGGACAGGACCTGCTCGCCCTGCGCGCGCTCACGAACCAGCCGCTGCGGAAGTTGAAACGTATCGACTCCGACGATGTGGTCGATGCCTGGCGGCGCGGAGACGACGACACCGTCCGGCAGTTGGCGGCGTTGGAATTGCGCACCCTCGGTCTGCGCGGAAGTTGACCTCGGCGCGACGCGCCCGTGTTCTTACCGACCTCAGGCGACGACCGATCGCTGCGCCACCCCGACGTATTCGCTCAACGGACGTATGAGCGCGTTGGATTCGCCCTGTTCGATGATGTGCGCGGTCCAACCGGTGATGCGGCTCATCACGAAGATCGGGGTGAAGATATCGATGTCGAAGCCGAGCAGGTAGTAGGCGGGGCCGGTCGGGAAGTCCAGATTCGGTTCGATGCCGGTGGCCTCCTTCATGGTGCGTTCGAGGATCTCGTAGATCCGCACCCACTTCCGGCCGTCGGTCGCCGCCGCGATGTCGAGCAACGCCTTCTTCATGGTGGGAACGCGGGAGTCACCGTGCTTGTAGACGCGGTGACCGAAACCCATCACCTTGTCCTTCGCCGCGAGTTTGTCGCGCATCCACCGCTCGGCCAGGGCGGGATCGCCGATCTCGAGCATGTCGCGCATGACCGCCTCGTTCGCCCCGCCGTGCAGACGACCTTTCAACGCGCCGATGGCGGCGGTGACCGCGCTGTAGATATCGGACTGTGTCGAGGTGACCACGCGGGCGGCGAAGGTGGAGGCGTTGAAACTGTGCTCGGCGTAGAGGATCAGCGAGACCTCGAACGCCCGCACCAGTTCCGGTGCGGGCACCGAACCGAAGCACATGTTCAGAAAGTTCTGCGCATAACCCAGATGCGAATGCGGCGCGATCGGATCCAGGTCGTGACGGCGACGATGATCCGCCGCGACGATCGTCGGCAGGACCGCGAGCATGCGAAGGGCTTTGGCGCGGTTGGCGTTCGGTGAGTTGTCGTCCTCGGCCGGGTCCTCGGCGCCGAGGTAGCTGATCGCGGTGCGCACCACATCCATCGGGTGGCAGTTCTCGGGCATTTTCGCCACCAGCGACAGCAGCGATCGGTCCGCCCGCCGCGAGGCCCTTTCCTGCTGCTGGAACCGCTCCAGCTCGGCGTTCGAAGGCAACTCGCCGTGCCAGAGCAGGTAGGCGACCTGTTCGAAACCGCAGTGCGCGGCCAGATCCTGCACCGGATAGCCCCGGTAGGTCAGCGAGTTGGTTTCGGGCACCACCTTGGAGATCGCGGTGGTGTCGACGACGACGCCCGCCAACCCCTTGTAGATGGTCGGGATCGCTGTCTCCGTCATCACTGGTTCCCTTCCGGAGTGAAATTGAAGATCTCGGAGTCGAATTCGTTGTAGCGCTCGTATTGCAGCAGTTCGTAGAGCCGGGACCGATGCTGCATCTTGTCGAGCAGCCCGGATTGTGTTCCCTCGGCGAAGATTTCGCGCAGACCGACCTCGGCGGCGAACATCGCCAGCCGCAGCGTGGTCACGGGGTAGATGACCGCGTTGTAGCCGATGTTCTCCAGCGTGGAGGCGGGGATCAGCTCGGATTTGCCGAACTCGGTCATATTGGCCAGCAACGGGGTCGATACCGCCGCACGAAATTTCTCGAACTCGGCGACCGTGTGCAAGGCCTCGGTGAAGATCAGGTCCGCACCCGCCTCGGCATAGGCTTTCGCCCGGTCGATCGCGGCGTCGATACCCTCGATCCCGGCGGCGTCGGTGCGCGCGCAGATCACGAAATTCGGGTCGCGCCGTGCCGCGACGGCCGCGCGCAGGCGGCGCACCATCTCACCGGTCGGCACCACGGCCTTGCCGTCCAGATGCCCGCACCGCTTCGGGTTGACCTGGTCCTCCAGGTGTAAGCCCGCGATTCCGGCATCCTCGAGGATGGTGACGGTGCGGGCCGCGCTCATCGGCTCGCCGAACCCGGTGTCGGCATCGATCAGTACCGGCAGGTCGGTCACCCGCGCGATCTGCTGTCCGCGCCCCGACACCTCGGTCAAGGTCGTCAGCCCGATATCCGGCAACGCCAGATCCGCCGAGACCACCGCGCCCGAGACGTAGACCCCTTCGAACCCGATCTCCTGGATCAGTTTCGCCACAAGGGGATTGAACGCGCCGGGGAAACGTTGAATCGAGCCCGAGGCCAGTCCGGCCCGGAAGGCGATGCGCTTGTCGGCGGCGGAAGTGGACGCTGCGAGTAGCCCTGTCATCAGAAGATTCCCTTCGGGGAACGGGGCGCGCGGGCGAGCACATCCGACGAGACGGTGAACGTGAGCTCCGACAGCTCGTTCGCGGACAACTCACCCGCGCGCTGGACCACTTCCAGGAAGCGGTCCTGCTCGGCGGGCTCGATCACGCCCTCGGCCAGGGCTCGGAACTTGGCGATGTACTGCTCGCGCGCGAACGGCCGCGCGCCGAGCGGGTGCGCGTCGGCGACCGCGAGTTCGTCGACGATCACCTCCCCGCTCTTCAAAGTGACCTCGGCGCGCGCGCCGAAGGCCTTCTCGTTCGGGTCGCTCGAGTGGTAGCGCCGGGTCCATTCCGGGTCCTGCGCGGTGGAGATCTTGCGCCACAACTCGATCGTGTCGGGGCGCTGCGCCCGGTCGGGAGCGTAGGAACGCTCGTGATGCCAGGTCCCGTCCTGCAACGCGACGGCGAAGATGTACATCACCGAGTGATCCAGCGTTTCGCGCGAGGCGGTCGGATCGAATTTCTGCGGATCACCCGACCCGGTACCGATCACCACGTGGGTGTGGTGGCTGGTGTGCAGCACGATCGAGGCGATCTGCTCCAGGTCACCGATCCGGTCACGCAGCCTGCGCGCCAGATCGATCGGGGCCTGGCTCTGGTACTCGGCGGAATGCTCTTTGGTGTAGGTGTCCAGGATCGCGCGCTTGGGCTCACCCGGGCCGGGCAGCGGCACCGAGTACTCCTTGTCCGGGCCGCCGAGCAGCCACGCGATAACACCGTCCTCGCCCTCCCAGATCGGCGAGGGCGCACCCTCACCGCGCAACGCGCGATCCACCGCCTCCACCGCCATCTTCCCGGCGAAGGCAGGTGCGTAGGCCTTCCAACTCGAGATCTCGCCCTTACGGGACTGACGCGTCGCGGTGGTGGTGTGCAGCGCCTGACCGATGGCTTGGTAGACCGTCTCGGTATCCAAGCCGAGCAGCGTGCCGATACCGGCGGCGGCCGAGGGTCCGAGGTGGGCGACATGATCGATCTTGTGCTCGTGCAGGCAGATCGAGCGCACCAGATCGACCTGGATCTCGTACCCGGTGGCCAGACCACGAATCAGATCGCGACCGCTGCGACCCGCGTGCTGGGCCACCGCCAGGATCGAGGGAATGTTGTCACCGGGGTGGGAGTACTCCGCGGCCAAGAACGTGTCGTGGAAATCCAACTCACGCACCGCGACACCGTTGGCCCACGCCGCCCACTCCGGCGAGAACCTGCCCGCGACACCGAAAACCGTCGCCCCCGGCTGATACGGATGCGCCAGCGCCTGAGCCCGCGCGTTGGACACCGGACGGCGCGTCAACGACGCCGCCGCCACCGCCGCGTTGTCGATGATCCGGTTCACGATCATCTCCTCGGTCTCCGGAGCCACCGCGACCGGATCCGCGGCGACCTCCGCGATCCGCCACGCGAGATGCTCCTCACGCGGGAAATGCTCGGCGGAACGGTGCGTGCGGACGAGATGATTCTTCACGGCGAGAGCCTCCAGACATCAATTTCCGGTTTCCGATTCGCACGTTACACACGCCCCGATCAGGCAAATAGACCTCGCAACTGTCGATTTTTGGGGAGGATTATCTGCGAAGTTGCGTATGTTGCGTAGATGCTCGGGGCCGCGTTTCGGCCGTACGGGACTACAGCCCGGGAACGATGGGTGGCGTCGAAGGCGGCGCGGCCGCGTCCGCCGGATCAGCGCAGGGTCAGATACATCGCGAACAGTGCCACGAAAGCGACGATCAGCAGCAGCGTCGACAGGCGCGGCCTGCCGAGCCGTTGCGGACGAGTACGGCCGAGCCAGACGGACTCGACCGACGGGTCGAAGGCGTGCCTGCCCGGCGGTCCGCCGGGGGTGTCGGCGGGCGGGGGGCCGCCCGATACCCCGGAGTCGTCGGAGGAGTCATCACCGGATCCCATGGATGCACCGTAGCCTCAGTCGGCGTCGTCCCGCCCGGTTTGGCAGCCTGTATTCCGATGCTGTTGCGATTCGGTGATGTAGCCGAACGCGCGGGACGGATCAGCCGAAACGACGGTGGAAGGCCTCGCTGTGCGCGCCGGAAGCGAGATCGACGGTGACGACACGTAATTCGACCGCGCTCGCGCTGACGTCGAGCACCGTGAAGCCCAATTGGTGGTAACTCTCGAACAGCGCCGGATGTGCGCCGGACGCGGTTCCCGGTTCGTTGCCAACGGTTTTGGCCGCCGCGCCGCTGATGATCTGGCGGGTGCCCTTCGATTCCGGTGTCGGTTCGAGCACCTGGAGCGAATGATCGTGGCCGGACAGGATGAAATGGCATCGGCCGGTGACGTATTCCTCGAAGAACCGTTTCGCGTGGATACCGTTGAGTGGTTCGAAGGTGAAACCCTCGTAGCGACCCGCGTCACCGTGCGGGCCGTTGTTCAGATACGGCTGGTGGGTACAGGCGATCTTCCAGGTGGCGGGCGAATTCGTGATCGCGTCGTCCAGCCATGCGCGCTGGGCGTTCATGTATTCACCGTCGACGGCCCAGTACGGCGAAAGCAGCGGCGGCACATAGGCGGCCAGCGGATTGACGTCGAGGACGAAGAATTCGACCACCGGATTCTGTTCCGGCAGCCGCACCGAGTAATAGCGGCTCGGCATCCACCACCTGGCCGAATTCGCGTGGTATTCCACCTCGTGATTGCCGCGCAGCAGCCAGCCGCCGTCGCCGGGCAGCACCGAACTCGTGTCGTGGTTGCCGAGCACCATCGCCCAGGGGAAATCCATTCCGGCGTTGGGATCTTCGAATTTGCTCGCGAACTGCGGATCGGTCGCGCTGTTCGGTCCGGTCTCGTAGATATTGTCGCCGAGGCCGAGCGCCAGCGAAAACGGTGTGCGCCGGTGGTATTCGCGTGCGGCGTCGGCGACCGCCCACTGGGTGCGGGTTCCGGTGCCCGCGTCTCCGGTGACGAGGACGCGCACGCTGTCCGTGGTCGGGAAGGCGAATTTCCGCACCCCCTCCGCCACCGGGACGGCCTGGGCGGGCGACAGACCGACCAGCGTGACGCCCGCTGCCGCGGCGGCCGCTCCGGCGAGCAGATCCCGCCGCCCGATCCCGTGTGCCTCACCCATACCCGTCTCCTCCAGTCGACTCGTCCGAGGGCCGCGCGAACTCACCGGTCCGTCGACCGGCACACACCGTATCCGGGATCTGTCGAGTGCGGAACCGGCCGGGCCGTCACGCCTGCGCCAGAATCTCGAGCACGCCTTCGCCGTACTTGGCGAGTTTGTTCTCACCGACCCCGTTGACGGTGCCGAGTTCGGCGAGGCTGCCCGGTTTGCGGGCGGCGATTTCGCGCAACGTGGCGTCGTTGAAGACGATGTAGGCGGGCATCGCCTGTTCCTTGGCGGTGGCCGAGCGCCATTCGCGCAACTTCTCGAACAGCGGCACGTCCCCCGCTGCCATATCGACGACCGTCTTGGCCTGTTTGGCCGCGCGCGCGGATTTGGCCGGGACGCGCTCGGGTTCGCGGCGCAACCACACCTGACGGCCCTGGAACAGCACTTCGTCGCTGGCCTCGGTGAGGGTGAGCACCCCGTAGTCGCCGTGCACCGCGAGCAGGCCCTGCGCGAGCAACTGCCGCGTCACCCCGCGCCATTCGACATCGCGCAGATCGGTGCCGACCCCGAAGACCTTGAGTTCGTGATGGGCGTGCTGCAACACCTTGGGGTTCGATTTCCCGAGCAGGATGTCGACGATATGACCCGCGCCGAAACGCTGGCCGCGCTCGCGCTCCAGACGCAGCACGGCGGAGAGCATCTTCTGCGCGGCGACGGTGCCGTCCCACGATTCCGGAGGCGTCAGACAGGTATCGCAATTACCGCACGACGTGCCGTCCGGCTGGCCGAAATAGGCGAGCAGCTGACCCCGGCGGCAGGACACGGTCTCGCACAACGCGAGCATCGCGTCCAGGTGCAGTTGGAGTTGCCTGCGGTGGGCCGCGTCACCTTCGGAACTCTCGATCATCTTCCGCTGCTGCACCACGTCGTTGAGTCCGTAGACCATCCACGCCGTCGACGGCAGCCCGTCGCGACCGGCGCGACCGGTCTCCTGGTAGTAGCCCTCGACCGATTTGGGCAGGTCCAGGTGGGCGACGAAACGGACGTCGGGTTTGTCGATCCCCATGCCGAACGCGATCGTCGCGACCACGACCAGCCCGTCCTCGCGCAGGAAACGCGACTGATTGGTGGCACGAGTCCTGTTGTCCAGTCCGGCGTGATACGGCACCGCCGATACGCCGTTCTCGGTGAGGAACGCCGCGGTCTTCTCGACGGAATTGCGGGACAGGCAGTAGACGATGCCCGCGTCACCCGCGTGTTCGGCGCGGATGAAATCCAGCAGCTGACGGTCGGCCCGGTTCTTGGGTTCGATGCGGTACTGGATATTGGGCCGGTCGAAACTCGAGACGAAGCGACGCGCGCCGCCGAGATCGAGGCGGTGGATGATCTCGTCGCGGGTCTTCTCCGTCGCGGTGGCGGTGAGCGCGATGCGCGGCACATCGGGCCAGCGTTCGTGCAGCACCGAAAGCGCCAGGTAGTCGGGGCGGAAATCATGGCCCCACTGCGATACGCAGTGCGCCTCGTCGATGGCGAACAGCGAGACCTTGCCGCGTTCGAGCAACCGCACCGTCGCCTCGGAGCGCAGCCGTTCCGGCGCCAGATACAGCAGGTCCAGCTCGCCCGCCACGAACTGGGCCTCGACCATCCGGCGCTCGTCGGGGAACTGCGAGGAATTGAGGAAGCCCGCGCGCACGCCGAGCGCGCTGAGCGCGTCGACCTGATCCTGCATGAGCGCGATCAGCGGTGAGATCACCACCCCGACACCGGGGCGCACCAGCGAAGGCACCTGGTAGCACAGCGATTTTCCGCCGCCGGTCGGCATCAGGACCAGCGCGTCCCCACCCGCGATCACGTGCTCGACGATCTCGCGCTGATCGCCGCGGAAATCGTCATAACCGAACACTCGGCCCAGAACCTCTTGCGCCGCACCGATTCCGGCGCCGATCGCGGATTCGTCGGTCACCACAGCCGCGGATGTGTCGGGGGGAGTCACCCGGCCCATCCTACGAGCGCCGCCGAGACCACGCGCCGTCAGCGTGAGGATGACCGGGGCGATCCGCCGAGTTCTCCACATGTGGACAACCGAATTCCGTGGAACAGCGCACACCGGCCGCCGCCAGGCGGCCGGTGTCCCCAGACGCTATTCCCGCACGTAGTAGCGCAATGTCGCGTAGGCGGTGATCGCCGCCACCACGATCCCGAGTGGCGCGATGGTCAGCGCGACGGTGGCGATATCGTCCCCGGTGATGCGGGGGAAGACATTGCTGTCGAACAGCGGTCCCAGCGCCCGGTCGATGACCAGCGGTTTGGCGATCAACAGCCCCACGATCGCGAGCAGCGATCCGGCCAGCGCCGAGACCACCGCCTCCATCAGGAACGGCAACTGCGTGTACCAGCGGGTGGCGCCGACCAAGCGCATGATGCTCACCTCGGTGCGACGGGTGAAGGCCGCGATCTGCATCATGTTCGCGATCAGCAGCAGTGCCGCCACCGCCATCACCACGGCCAGCCCGAACGCCGCGTTACGCAGGCCGTCGAACAGGCGCAGCAGCCGGTCGACGAATTCGCGATCGTTGGCGACGAGTTTCACGCCCGAACTGTCGTGGAAGGTGTTGTAGATGCGTTCGTACTGGTCGCCGTCGGTCATCTTGACCCGCATCGAGGCGGGCAGCCGCGTCTCGGAGAGGTACTGCACCGTCTCGGGCTGATCCTCGAAGAGTTCCTTCACCTCGTCGAGCGCGGCCGCGCGATTGACGAATTGGACGCTGACGACACCGGGGGCCTTCTTCATATCCGCGAGCAGCGTCCGGCACGGTTCGGCCGCGCAGTCGGGATCCGTCTCGGAGATCACATCGTCGAGGAAGAATCGCACCTCGAGTCTGCTGGTGAAGTACTGCTCGGTCTTGTCGGCCATGCGCACCGACAGCAGGCCGCCGCCGAGCATCGCCAGCGATACCGCGGTGGTCAGGATCATCGCGACCGTCATCGTCACATTGCGACGCAGGCCGGTGAGAACCTCGCTGAACAGGAAATTCGCGCGCATTATCGGCCCACCCCGTAGACGCCTCTCGCGTCGTCGCGCACCAGTCGGCCCCGGTCGAGCTCGACCACTCGCCTGCGCATCGCGTCGACGATGTGATTGTCGTGGGTCGCCATGAGCACGGTGGTACCGATCCGGTTGATGCGTTCGAGCAGCATCATGATGTCGCCGCTGGTATCGGGATCGAGGTTGCCGGTGGGTTCGTCGGCCAGCAGTACCAGCGGCCGGTTGACGAAGGCGCGGGCGATCGCGACGCGCTGCTGCTCGCCGCCGGAGAGTTCGCTGGGCAACCGGTCGCCCTTACCGCCGAGACCGACCATATCCAGGACCTCGGGCACGGTGCGGTCGATGAACTGGCGTCGCTTGCCGATCACTTCCAGCGCGAACGCGACATTCTCCTGGACCGTTTTCTGCTGGAGCAGCCGGAAATCCTGGAATACGACGCCCATCCGCTGCCGCAATTTCGGTACCTTGCGCCCGGGTAGCCGGTCGACGCGGAAATCCGCGACCCGTATCTCGCCCGCCGTCGGTGCTTCCTCTTTGAGCAGCAGACGCATGAAAGTCGACTTACCTGAACCGGACGGTCCGATGATGAAGACGAACTCGCCCTTGCCCACATCGACGGTGACATTGTCCAGCGCGGGTCGCGTCGATGTCTTGTACGACTTGGTGACGTTCCGCATGGTGATCACGGGGAGCCAGTGTAACCAGACCGGCCCCCCGATCCGCGGACTCGATCGGACTACTGTTTGGCGGGCTCGGAAATCGTCGCCGCCGGAGACGTGTTGATCAACACACCCGTGCCGATCGGCGGATGCTGATCGGGTTTGACGAACAGATAGAGAACGAACGTCGCGATCCAGGTTGCCATCAGGACCGCGGTCGACTTGCTCGGTTTCACCGTTTCTCTCAGGATCACTGTCGTTTTAAGTGGACTCACTGATTCCCTCCCGGCGTAGCGCCGCGGCGACTCGCACCCGCAGCTCTCGGCCGACTTCGAATTGCTTACCCGGCAGTGTGCGGGCAACCATTCGGATATTGATCTGATCCATTGCCAGGTCGTCGATACCCATCACGGTGGGTTCGTCCAGTAACAACGGCTTCAGTCTCGGGTCTTCGTACGCCCTTGTACCGACCTCGTGCAGTATCTCGTTCACCCTGGTGATGTCGACGGTCGCGGCCACCGGGACGTCGATCGCGGCACGGGCCCAATCCTTGGACAGGTTGGTCACTTTCACGATCTGCCCGTTCGGCACGATGATCACTTCGCCGTCGGAGTTGCGCAGCGTGGTGATCCGCAACGTGACATCTTCGACCGTACCCTCGGCGATCTCGGCCGAACCGGTCACCGCGATGCGAACCACGTCACCGAAACCGTACTGCCGCTCGGTGATCAGGAAGAATCCGGCGAGGATGTCCTGCACGATGCGCTGCGCGCCGAAACCGAGCGCCGCGCCGAGCACCGCCGCGGGCGCCACGAGACCGTTGACCTGAAAGCCCAGACGCTGCAACACTTCCATGCCGACCAGCACGTAGACGATGGTCAGCACCACCCAGGTGAGCACCTGGGCCAGCGCGTGCCGATGCTTGGCCGCCTCGGATCGCACGAGCGCGTCGCTGCTGTGGAATCCGGAGTCGATCCTGGTGGTGATCCGGTCCCGGACGAAGGTCGCGAAGCGGCTGAAGAGCACCACGCCCAGCATCAGCAGGACGATCTCCAGCCCACTGGATCGCAGCCAGGCCGTGGTGTCCGAAGAGGTTCCGAGCGCGATCACCGGACCATCTCCGGCAATGTCTCGAGTTCGGCAACACACACGCCAGACAGGCTACAACGACACGGGGCCGAGCACGGCGCGTCACGCCGATACGGCCCCGTCGAGCTGTCGTGGCGAGGCCGAATTACAGCCCGCCGCAAATTAATTCGCCTGCTCCCGCATTCTCCAGCGAATCCCCGATTCGATGAAACCGTCGATATCGCCGTCCAGCACCGCCGTCGGATTGTTCACCTCGTAGTTGGTGCGCAGATCCTTGACCATCTGGTAGGGGTGCAGCACGTACGAGCGCATCTGGTTACCCCACGACGCGCCCTCGTTGGTCTTGAGCGCGTCCATCTCGGCGCGCTCCTCGAGCCGTTTGCGCTCCAGCAGTTTGGCCTGGAGCACGCGCATGGCCGAGATCTTGTTCTGCAACTGCGACTTCTCGTTCTGGCAGGTCACCACGATGCCGGTGGGGATATGGGTCAGGCGCACCGCCGAGTCGGTGGTGTTGACGCTCTGACCACCGGGCCCGGACGAGCGGTACACGTCCACCCGGATCTCGCCTTCCGGAATCTCGATATGGTCGGTGGTCTCGACCACGGGCAGCACCTCGACCTCGGCGAACGAGGTCTGGCGGCGGCCCTGGTTGTCGAACGGGCTGATCCGCACCAGACGGTGGGTGCCCATCTCGATCGAGAGCGTGCCGTAGGCGTAGGGCGCCTTCACCGCGAAGGTCGCGCTCTTGATACCCGCCTCTTCCGCGTAGGAGGTGTCGTACACCTCGACGGCGTAGTTGTGCCGGTCCGCCCAGCGGATGTACATCCGCATCAGCTTCTCGGCCCAGTCCGCGGCATCGACGCCACCGGCGCCGGAACGGATGTTGACCAGCGCCTCACGCTTGTCGTACTCACCCGACAGCAGCGTGCGAACCTCCATCGCCTCCACGTCGCCGTGCAACGCGACACGTTCGGCATCGGCCTCGGCCAGCGCCGCGGCCATCGCCTCGCCCTCTTCGCCCTCGGCCAATTCGTAGAGCACCGGTAGGTCGTCGAGTCGCTGCCGTAACTCCTCCACCCGGCGCAATTCGTTCTGGGCGTGGGAGAGTTCGCTGGTGACCTGCTGCGCGTGGTCCTGGTCGTTCCACAGGTCCGGATCCGCTGCCTGGTGTTCGAGCTCATCGATGCGGCGGCGTAATTCCTCGATATCGAGGACCGACTCGACCGTCTTCAGGGTCGCGTCGAGTTCGGCGAGGTCGGCGGAAACGTCAGGATGCACGATGTTCAAGCGTAGTCGCCCCGTCTGACCGGCGGCTCTTCAGGCCGGGTGAGTCGGTCGTGAGCGATGAACGGCGGGCTCGGTGGTCGACCCGCGCCCCGTGCCCGGCCCGATTCCGATCCAGTCCGACGGCGATCCTCAATGAGGCCGTTTGAACCAGGCTCCCGCACTGCGCTGAGACAACAGGACGACGATTGACAGGCTCGCGCCGAAGCCGAAAAAGCCGGGCGGGACGCCTCCCGACATGCCGCCGAGGCCCAGCAGGATTCCGAAGCTCGCGAAAATGATCGCGGCCACGCGCATGCCGTTCCCGTTCACGGTGTGTCTTTCAGCTGTTCCGCTGGCCTGTTCGGTCAGCGCGGTGGGTGGGCTTGCGGGTTTGCACCGGACATGGTTCAGCCCGAGACCGCACGCAGGGCACCGGGGTGGCGGCCCGCGAGTTTGTCCAGAGCGGTAGCGGTGGCCTCGTCGGCCGGAAGGTAGATGAACAGCTGCTGGTCGTCATCCGCGGGAAGATCGAGGGTTTCGAACACCAGACGCAACCGACCGGCCTCGGCATGCTCGACCCGGGTCGTGCCGGTCGCGGCCGGCAGGTTGGGCACCGTGGCAACGCGACGTGTGAACTCCTCACCGGCGAGGATCTCGAGTTCATCGGCGAGGGTCGCGGTGGCCGGATCATTACGGAAAGGTCCCTGTTTGAGGGCGGCGACCTGTTCGTCGGCGAGATATTCCCAATCCGGGTAGAAGTCGCGAGCCCGCGAGTCACCGAAGAGGCACAGCGCGAGATTGGCCGTGGACGGATCGTCGAGCAATCCGGTCGGCGCCATCAGCCGGTGGTAGCCCTCGGTGTAGGCCAGAACATCGCTCAGACGGTTCACCACCACCGCCGCGGCCGGTTCCAACCGATCGAGAATGACGCGCACCGTAGGCCGCACAGCGCGCGCCGGGCCCACCGAACCCATGCAACTGAAGCCCGGGTCAGCTGATTTGGTCAACCGGTACATGTGAATACGCTCACTCGGCACGAGATGCAGTGCGTTCGCGATGGCCGAGAGCACCGACGGCGACGGGCGACGGTCACGGCCTTGCTCGAGACGAATGATGTACTCGACGCTGACCCCGGCAAGGGTAGCGAGCTCGGCACGACGCAAGCCGGGTGTGCGGCGGCGCGGCCCCGCCGACAAACCGACACGGGCAGGTGAGACCGCCTCGCGCCGGGTCCGCAGGAACAGCCCCAGCTCGTTGTCGCTCACCCTTCGACGGTAACAAGCATCGGGCCGCCGAGGGTGTCCCCGCCACTACCACCCTCGCGGCGGTCTCCCCGGCTCGCGAAGCCGGTCGCACAGTTGATCTCGACGACCGATCCGGTCGTGACAGAGCACGAGGAGACAACGATGGCAAACACGCCCTTGAAACTCGCGGTGATCATCGGCAGCGTCCGCGACGGCCGGTTCGGGCCGGTGGTCGCCAGGTGGTTCGTCGACCAGGCCGACCGGCACGGTGGATTCGAGGTGGATCTCATCGATCTCGCCGACGCGGAACTGCCGATCGGACTGCCCGCGGTCTCACCGATGATCGAACCGAATCCGCCGCGTCCGGAGGGGATGCTCGATCTGACGGCGCGGCTGACGGCGGCCGACGCGTTCGTCGTCGTGACGCCCGACTACAACCGCAGCTACCCGGCCGCGCTGAAATCGGCGATCGACTGGCATTTCACCCAGTGGGACGCCAAGGCCATCGGATTCGTCGGCTACAGCGGGGCGAGCGGCGGCCTGCTCGCCATCGAACATCTGCGCCAGATCTTCAACGAACTCAATGCCCACACCGTGCGCAACTACGTCTCGTTCCCGCGCTACTACCTGCTCTTCGACGCCGAGGGCGATCTGCGTGAACCCGAGGAACCCGCCGCGGCGGCCGAGGCGATGCTCGACCAGCTGCACTGGTGGGCTCGTGCCCTGACCGCGGCGCGCTCGGTGCCCGCCTCGGCCTGATCGCGGCCGGTCGCGTGCCGCGCGGTACGGAATCGACGACGCCCGATAGGGTTCGGTTCGTGGCTGCTCACTCCTCTGATCTGGAACTCGCCCTGCGATTGGCCGACGAGGCCGACTCGATCACCAAGGCGCGGTTCGGCGCGCTCGATCTGAAAGTGGACGCCAAACCGGATCTCACACCGGTCTCCGACGCCGATCTCGCGGTGGAGAAGGCGATCCGCGTGCTGCTGGGCCACGCCCGCCCCGACGACGCGGTACTCGGCGAGGAATTCGGCGGCGAGGCGGAGTTCAGCGGACGGCAGTGGGTGATCGATCCGATCGACGGCACCAAGAATTTCGTTCGCGGCGTGCCGATCTGGGCGTCGCTGATCGCGTTGCTCGAGGACGGCGTCCCCGTGGTCGGCGTGGTGAGCGCGCCAGCCCTTGGCAGGCGGTGGTGGGCGGCGGCGGGTTCGGGTGCCTGGTCGGTGGTTCATCCCGGTGCGCCGCAGCCGATCTCGGTATCGGCGGTATCGGATCTGAGCGCGGCCAGTCTGTCCTTCTCCAGCCTGTCCGGTTGGCGGGAGCGCAGGCTGCGCGAGCGCTTCCTCGATCTCACCGACGACGTGTGGCGGATCCGCGGCTACGGCGATTTCTTCAGCTACTGCCTGCTCGCGGAGGGCGCGGTCGACATCGCCACCGAACCGGAGGTGTCGCTGTGGGATCTGGCGGCGCTCGACATCCTGGTCCGCGAGGCGGGCGGCACGTTCACCGCGCTCAGCGGCGAGCCGGGGCCGCACGGCGGTGACGCTGTCGCCACCAATGGGCTGTTGCAGGAGGAAGTGCTGGCTCGGCTGGGTGCGACGGCCTGAGCGGACGAACTCGCCTGGCGCGGCACGATTCCCGCGTCCGGCGGCGAGGAATGTCGGCTCAAGCCGGGGCGAGCGACTTCTCGTACAGCATCACCCGATCGGTGCCGTGGAACTGCGGCGGCAACGTCGCCTCCCTGACCTCGGTGAAACCCTGTGCGGTGTAGTACTTCCTGAGCACCTCGTTGTTCGCGGCGGTGTCGAGGCGCTGCCGGACGATGCCCTCGGCGAGCGTGCGTTCGGCGCAGAATGCCAGGATGCGCGCACCCAACTCCCCGCCCCGGTGTTCGGGCGCGACCATGAGGCCGTGGATGTAGCCCGCCTCGGCATCGTCGTCGCCCCAGAATTCCGGGTCGCGCCAGATCAGGCGGACCGCCGCGATCAGGGTGCCGGATTCGCGCCACACGAACCATTCCCCGCGCTCGGTCTCGGCGCGGACCATCGCGGTGGGATATTCACCGGGGAGCCATTGGGCGATGCCGTGGTCGACCATCCATTGGGCCAGTCGGTCCCGCAATCGCGCGATGGCCGCCGCGTCGGCGGGGAGAGCGGGGGTCATGGGGGCTGCTTCGAACACGGGATCCTCTATCGGCGCGGGTCGGCCGGGGTCAGGTCGAGGCCGGGTGGGGGACGCAGGCGACGCAGGGTGCCGTCCATGCTGGTGACGTAGAGGGCCCATGTCGCACCGTCGCGGACGATGCGCACCGATGTCGCGCCGTCGGGCGGGTTGCGAAGAAACGGTGCGGGTTTGATCAATCCCGTGATGATCGTGCACGCCGCGCCGGTGACCGTGTCCACCTGGTAGACGGCGCCGAGCACGTGATCGGCGACGAAGAGCGCGCCCGAGCGCGTGGCCTCCATATCGTCGGGCACCGAGAGCAGCCGTGGGATCCCGGTGACGACCGTCGGCTCGTTCGGCGCGTCCAGCGGTATCCGGTAGATGTTCATGGACAGGTTGCCGGTGAAGATCGAGACGCCGTCCGGGGCGAGAGCGAGACCGTTGGTCAACGGCAGCGACGACCAGGTGCGGGTGTATTCGCCGGTCGACGGCCGGTATCGCGAGATGCCGCTCGGCGGGCCGACAACCCCGATATTGCTGAACAGCAGATCCCCGTCCGGCAGCAGGAGCAGTCCGTTCGGACCGTTCAGGCCGGTCAGCAGGGTGGTGACGGCGCGGGTGGGGATGTCGTAGCGGGCCAGAGTGCCGGGGAGTTCTCCCGCGCCGTCACCGGTCAGGAAGTAGACCGAATCCCCGGCCACGCGCACCCCGGCGGGGTGATCCAATCCGGTGACGACCTTCTCGAACCGGCCCGCGGCGTCCACGTGCGCCAGATAGCCGTCGAGGATTCCGGTGACGTAGAAGCCGCCGTGCCCGTCGCTGTCCAGATTCTCGAGATTGCCGACACCGTCGAGCACGGTCTCGGCCGTCCAGCCCTCCGCGCACGAGGAGAGGATCGGCTCGGCGGATGCGGTCGGTATCGCGGCGAAAGTACCGATCGTCGCCGCGCACGTGAGTATCGCGGTGCGAAGACGCCGACTCCCCGACCCTGTCGTCATGCGGGACAACATAACAGCATCGCCGGGCGGTACGGCCCGAACGCGCGATGCCTCGAAACCGCTGCGTATCGACACCGTGCCGACGTGCCCACATCCTCACCCGAGGTGGCGGATCCTCGGCCATATCTCGGCCAACGGCACGCGCGGACCACGGCAGATATTCATCGGCGCGCCCTGCTCGTCGTTATCGATGCCGAGACCGTTGTCGATCCGTCCCGCCGATTCGACCTCGGTGCAGTATCGATCGAGTTGTTCGCGGTCGACGCCGACGGTGAGCACCTCGACGGCCGAATCGTCCGGCGGTCCCCACCACCAGTACGCGTTGTGGCCCGAATGCGGTGTGGGCAGATCGTAGGGCGCGCCGAAACGCTCGATCGCGCCCGCCTCACCGTAGTTGTCAGACGACGAGTACGACAACCGGGAAGATCAGCAACAATTTGTTCTGTAGTCCCAGGCCGACCACCACGCCGATCACGAGCCACCACCGCGGGTCGCCGCCGTGCTCCTCCGCACGCAGCAATCGCACCGTGAGCAGGCAGATCACCGACCATGCCGCCAGGTCGAACACCGCGGTGTTCAGCATGTGGCCGGCCCCGAGCGTCAGCGCCGCGCCCGCGACCGTGGCCGCCGCGAGAGCGCGCGCACCGCGTCCGCCCCCGAACGCGCCCGCCATCCATCCGGCGCACAGCACGACCAGCGTCGCCGCCACCAGCGCGGGCAACCGGAGCAGGACCAGTGAATCCGGGTCGATCGCCGTCATCGCGCGGGCCAGCAGGGGCGTCAGCGGTGGCTGATCGGCATATCCCCAGTCCAGCCGACGGCCCGCCGCCATGAAGTACAGCTCGTCGCGGTGGTAGCCGTACCGGTTCGCGAACGCCGCGAGGACCGCGGCGAAAATCCCCGCCACCCAGTACATTCGGCCACTCTCCCATGCTCGGACACAGTGCCGCCACCGGAAATTTCCCACTAGTTCCGATTTCCGCCCGTTCCATTGCTCACCACCCCGTCATGCGGGAAACTCGCGGAGCGACCGACAATCGGACGGTTGTCCAGCTGTGTACCGGACATCACACCGGCACCCGGACAACAATCCGCACACATCGGCTCGACGCAGTTCTTACTCTGGAGTAAGATAGACTTACTCAGGAGTAAGATTGCTGGGAAAGATTCGCCCCGCCCCACCGGAGAAACAGGTGATGATGAGCACTCGAGACAGCGCGACGAAGCGACGTCCTGATACGTCCGCCGTCGGCCTCAGCCAGCCCAAGCGGGACTGGATGGGCGCCGCGATGCGGGTGATGACCACCCTGACCGGGTCCGAACTCGTCGAGAAGTACAACCTGCGCAAACCGATCGAACGGGCCACCTACGAAGGCACCAAGACCGGGTTCCGCACCCTCGGGGCAGCCACCCGCGCGTTCGGCAAGGTCGCGGGCGGCGGGCGTCCCAAGCGCCTGGCGAACAACGAGTCGACGCGAAAAGACCTCTTCGACATCACCCCCTCCGATGAGCAGCAGATGATCGTGGAGACGGTGCGCGATTTCGCCGCCGAGATCCTGCGTCCCGCCGCTTTCGACGCCGACGCCGCGACCCAGGCCCCGCGCGACCTGCTCGAGCGCGCGGCCCAACTCGGCATCACCCTGATCAACGTGCCCGAGGAACTCGAAGGCGCGGCCTCCGAGCGCGGCGCGGTCACCAACTCGATGGTCGCCGAAGCGCTCGCGCACGGCGATATGGGGCTGGCGCTGCCGATCCTGGCTCCCAGCGGTGTCACGGTCGCCCTCTCGCAGTGGGGCACCGACGCCCAGCAGCAGACCTACCTGCCCGCCTTCACCGGCGAGAACGTGCCGCAGGCCTCGGTCGTCATCTCCGAGCCCCGCGCCCTGTTCGACCCGTTCGCGCTCCAGACCAAGGCCACCCGCTCCCCCAGCGGCTACCGCCTCAACGGCGTCAAGAGCCTGGTCCCGGCCGCCGCCGACGCCGAACTGTTCATCATCGCCGCCGAACTGGACGGCCGTCCCGCGCTGTTCATCGTCGAATCCGACGCACCCGGCCTGGTCGTGGAAGCCGACCCGAGCATGGGTCTGCGCGCCGCGGGCCTCGGCCGACTGCTGCTCGACAATGTCGCGGTCGGTACCGACGCGATCCTCGGCGACGGTGACGCCGCGACCCGCGCCGAGGAATACGCGGACGCGGTCCGCCTGGCCCGCCTCGGCTGGGCTTCGCTCGCCGCGGGCACCGGCCAGGCCGTACTCGACTACGTGATTCCGTACGTGAACGAGCGCGAGGCGTTCGGCGAACCCATCTCGAACCGTCAGGCGGTCGCGTTCATGGTCGCCAATATCGCGATCGAACTCGACGGACTGCGGCTGGTCACCCTGCGCGGCGCCTCGCGCGCGGAACAGGGTCTCTCCTTCGCCCGCGAGGCCGCGCTGGCCCGCAAACTCGCCACCGACAAGGGCATGCAGATCGGTCTCGACGGCGTCCAGCTGCTCGGCGGCCACGGCTTCACCAAGGAACACCCGGTCGAGCGCTGGTACCGCGATCTGCGGTCCATCGGCATCGCCGAAGGTGTCGTGCTCGTCTGACCCGGCCCGATCGCGTATTTCAGGAGACCTCACCCATGATCAACCTCGAACTCCCCAAGAAACTGCGGGCCAGCGCCAACCAGGCCCACCAGGTCGCCCAGGAGATCTTCCGCCCGATCTCGCGCAAGTACGACCTCGCCGAGCACGACTACCCCGTCGAACTGGACGCCATGGCCGCCATGGTGGAAGGTCTCGCGGATTCGGGCACCCAGAAGATCGGCGGCGCGGCGGGCGGACGGTCCGACGACAGCGCCAAGGACCCGCACTCGACCGAACTGCTCGGCAACAGCAACGGCGGCAACATGTCCGCCCTGCTGAACGCGCTGGAAACCTCGTGGGGCGACGTCGGCCTCATGCTGTCGATCCCCTATCAGGGCCTGGGCAACGCGGCCATCGCCGCCGTCGCCACCGACGAGCAGCTGGAACGTTTCGGCAAGGTGTGGGCCGCCATGGCCATCACCGAACCGTCCTTCGGATCGGACTCCGCCGCCGTCACCACCACCGCCGTGCGCGACGGCGACGAATGGGTCCTCAACGGCGAGAAGATCTTCGTCACCGCCGGTGAGCGCTCCACCCACATCGTGGTGTGGGCGACCGTCGACAAGAGCCTCGGGCGCGCGGCCATCAAATCCTTCGTCGTCCCGCGCGACGCCCCCGGCCTCTCGGTGGCCCGCCTCGAGCACAAACTCGGCATCAAGGCCTCCGACACCGCCGTACTGCTGTTGCAGGACTGCCGCATCCCCGCCGACAACATCCTCGGCAGCCCGGAAGTCAACGTGGAGAAGGGTTTCGCCGGGGTCATGCAGACCTTCGACAACACCCGCCCCCTCGTCGCCGCGATGGCCGTCGGCGTCGCCCGCGCCGCCCTCGAAGAACTGCGGACCATCCTCACCGACGCGGGCGTCGAGATCTCCTACGACATCCCCGCGAACAACCAGCACGCCGCGGCCGCCGAATTCCTGCGCATGGAAGCCGATTACGAAGCGGCATACCTGCTTTCACTGCGCGCCGCGTGGATGGCCGACAACAAGAAGCCGAACTCCCTCGAAGCCTCCATGTCCAAGGCCAAAGCCGGCCGCACCGGCACCGATGTCACCCTCAAGGCCGTCGAACTCGCCGGAGCCATCGGCTACTCCCAGCGCACGCTGTTGGAGAAGTGGGGTCGCGATTCCAAGATCCTCGACATCTTCGAAGGCACCCAGCAGATCCAGCAGTTGATCGTGGCGCGCCGGGTACTCGGGAAGACGAGTGCCGAGCTGAAATAGGTTATCGGACAACAGAAAATCGGTGCCGGTCGCAGTGTCGACCGGCACCGATTTTCGTACCGTCCGGAATCCGCAAGGCTGTTCAGTCGGGCTTCGCCTGTTGTCCCAGAATTGCGGTCGGCTGAAGCATGATGCCCGGCTTTCCGCTGAAACGACTTGTCAGCATGAACAACTCGGCGCGCAGAAACGGGTGCAGGACATTCACGACAGTCCGCGCGAATTCATCGACTTCCTCCCTCGTGCTGGCGTCGAGGATCGAATCGTCCGTTTCGCTGGTCGCCGACCGACCATCGGCCTTGAAGACACCGACCACCGACACTGCGGCGACATAGAATTTCGCCCGAGTTCTGGTTTCCATCGTCACCAGAACGGCGCCCTTATCGCCGCTTTCCAACTTCATCCCCCCGGCCGTCACCTCGGCGAACCAAGAGGGGACGTCCTCGGGATCATCCGGATCGATGAGCTGGTACAGCAAACGGTCCGGATCGACGTGATGCAACGTCCAATCTGCCAGCTTGGTCATTGCGCGGACGCTGATCGATCGACCGACGACTCCCTCAGCACATATGTACGCGATGGCCGACGCGCGCTGCGCCCCCCCCGAACGTGTACATCATCGGGTAGATCGGTCGTGCCGGTGCCCGACTGCTCGTTGTCGGCGACAACGGTCACCGACCGCAGCACGGCGTTTCCGGCCTGCGACTTGCTCTGCCAGACATGATATGGCTGGACGTCGTAGGTGATCATGGCGCCGATAGCCTCGGCATAGCGATTGAGAGTCGCCATGGTGGGATTCGTTCCCCCGGCCTCGAAGCGGCTGATCGTGCTCCGATCGACGCCCATCCGACGGGCCAACTCTGCTGGCTTGATGCCCGCTGCCGACCGCCGAGCAACCAACTGCCGGATCAGCTCGTATTCGGACTTCGCGAGGTCGACACCCAGCCGCTCCGCAGCACTCAACGGCTCCAGACCAGGGATGTTCATACAGAACCCTCCTTCGCTTCTCCGAGAATGCTGACTTAAAAGTCAACGCTAGCAGTTCCAGTTCCAGACACGCCAGGTCGTCGGAGGAATCGCCTCCTCGCACCAACGGATGATCGCCCACATCGCCTGCTTCATCTGTGCTGTCTGCTTACTACCCACATGACTCTCCTGCCCACGCTTGGTGCCCACGCCCGAGCCCAGGACCAGGTCGGTCGGCACGTCCGGCTCTCCGAAGTACAGGCGGTGTTCGCGAGCGTTTCCCGGCCTCGACGGTTTCTTCGGGGCGCGCTCGTCGACGCGGAGTTCTCCGAGCCAGGGCATGTCCCGTCAACCGAAATCACGACGCCCGACTCGATCACCGACGGGCACCCGATAGCCGTCACCGTTCCACGAGGCCGGTAGTCCACTTTCGGCGGCGGTCTCCATCAAGCCGACGAGCACCCGGAACGCACCCGGATCACTGACCCGCAACGATGACAGCTCAGCGGCACAGAGTTCCACATTCCACGTGCAGCCCGCGGAGTTCAATCGGCCGTGCAGCTCACCCGGCGGGATCCGAACCTTCCGAGCATCGGGGTCGAACGGCATGGAACACCCTCTCTCTGAACCGATTCGGACCGACGAGAACCAGCAGATCCACTTGATGGGCACGCGAGATTCGGCCCCGAACGTCAGCCCCGTCATCTACCCGTCGGCGAAGCCACAGGCACACTACGAAAGCGGCAACCTGATCCGCGCAGCTTGTGAGACCACCCCCGACGCAGAGAGCATAGGGCGTCGAGTTGAGGAGCGAGCTGAAATGAACAGTTGCACAACAGAAGCCCGATCCGGCGAGCCGGATCGGGCTCGGGCTCGGACTTCACTCGGTGCCGAGACGACCACCGATGATCTCTTCGAGTTCGTCCATCGTGCGTGTGAAGACCGCCGGTAGGTCCACGTCGTAGCGGTGCGCGAGGATCAGCACCGACCACAGGCAGTCGGCGAGTTCGTGTTCCAACGCGTCCTGGCCGCCGGGCACGGTGCGGGTGCCCTCGGCTGCCATGACCAGTTTGGCGAGATCTCCGACGTCGCCGATGAAGCCGAGCATGAAATCCTGACGGGACCAGGTTCGACCACGCTCAGCGAGGTTCAATTCGTCGTACATGTCGTGAATCCGGATCGCGCGTGAGCGAAGCTCGTCGAAGTCCATCCACCATGTCTACCAACATCTTCGGGGTGCGGCGGATCAGCTTGTCACCTTCGCACCTACGACTCCGCGGTGGTGAGCAATTCACTCCAGCGGCGGGTGACCAGTTCCGTGTAGAGGTCCGCATCGATCTCGTACGCACCGAGCGCATAACCGTCGTTGACTTCGACCAATGCGGTTTCGCCGGTGTTCAGGACGCCGAAATCGATACCGTAGGCGATCGGGGCGGTTCCGGAATCATGATAGGTCGCGATGGCGGATTCGATGACGTTCATGTCGGGTGATATCGACCGGTCGCCGCTGTAGCGGGAGACCGTGACGATGCGCCGATCGATGACGTAGACGCGGAATTCGGCGATCCAGGTGACGATTTCGGAGCACCACACTTCCTGGCGCCTGCTGATATTTCCCAGCGCGGCGATATCGCGCTCGGAATAGCAGACGGTGCCGGTGAAGTTCTTTCTCCGCCGTGCGGGTTTGACGAAGGTGGGTGCCATTCCCGCCTCCAGCGCGCGTTCGACCTCGCCCAGCGTCGACGTCCACACCGTTCGCCGGAGATATTCCCGCAGGCTCGCCGGGTAGTCGTCGGCGTGCGGTATCGGAATTCGCAGTTGGCTCATGGCGCCGTGCATCGCGTCCATGTCGCCCGCCACCATCGTTTCAGGGCCGAGTGGAAGTTGCCTGCGTTGAATTCGTTTCAGGACGTAGAACCGGATCGGTATGCCGAGGCGGCCCAACCCCTCGGCCAGCAACCGCTCCTCGTGTCGAAGCCAGCGCGGGCCTTGGCCTTGGAGGTACGCGGTGGTGATCATGAATCCCCTGAATCGTGGAACGTCCCCGCGATACAACCCCGGCCGGACCGGTTTCGGCTATCGGATATCGATGTCGACTTCCGCGCCGGGCGGCAGCGTCGCCACCTGCTGGTGGATCTGGCCGGAGATGTTGAGGCTGACCGCGAAATCGAGGACGCGGAGGTTCTCGATGGAGAGTTCGCCGCCGAGGATCGGGGGGTGATTGAAGTCGTAGACGGCGTCTTCGTCGGGGACGAGACCACTTTCGGCCGCCGCGACGGCGAGGCCGGCCAGCAGATATTGCTCCATGCCGTCGGGGGTGTCGAGTTCGGCTTCGAGTTCGTCCGGAGTTTCCCACGGGCGGGTGAGTTCACCGTTGAGTGTGTCCAGCCACCACAGTCCGTCTTCGGCTTCGAAGAAGACATCGCCGAAAAGCGATGCGCACAGGGGTGTCTTGTCGTCGAGGCCTATCCATTTCCACGAACGGAGGCCTTCTTCGAACTGTTGCGCCGTGAACGGCTTGACTAGTTGCACACCGCGACCCTACTCACGTTCACCGCCGATTCCGCCCGATACACGCGCGGCGTGCCCTGATTCACCGGGATTCGCGCCGACACCGATACCCTCACCTACCGATGGGGCCACCGAACGGCGACGCCCGGCCTTCGAACGCGCAGGCGCCGCCGATGTTCGGGGGATTTCGGCGGATGGATTTCAGCAAACTGCGCCCGGTAACTCTTCGAGGAGACCGGCTATGCGTCGACTGGATTTTCTGCGTCATTTCCCGGCTGTCTCGGCGCGCACCATACCGCGTGCATGCCGGAACAACTCGGCCGCGGGCAATCGGGTTCAGCAGGTGAAGTATTCGCCCGCGTTCACTTCGCGCGGCACCGATTCCTCCGAGAGACAACCGAAGGGAATCACGCCCGCGTCGCTGACTCGGAAACCTGTTCCGGCGTCGGCGTTCACGCACAGCAGGCCGCTCGAATCCATCCGGCACCGGTTGCCGTGCAGGCTGATCCGGGAGCCGTAGGGCAGTTGGCTGCCGTATCCGCGCAGGAACGGTCCGGGGTCGCCGTGCAATCCGCCCACCGTCAAGGTCTGTCCGGAGAATTCCACCCAGCCGCCGACCCAGTTGCCCTGACGATCCGACGGCTGCGCGGGCGGATTCTTCAGGTCGACCAGGCAGACCAGGCTGTGTCGGCCCTCGTGACCGTCGCTCATGCATTTGATCTTGCCGGTCGGGCTGGTGAATGCCCGGTCGCCGCTGTCGAGTTCGGTGCTCACACCGTCATCGGTGGTCGCTGCCGCGTATTTCGTACCGCTGACCTCGGAACCCTCGTTCACCCACGACACCACTTCCTTGATCGGAGCGCCGCTGCCGGGTGCGGCTTTCGCCGCCGCCGACGTGGACGGCGCGACGGTCGCCGCGGGCGTCGACGTGGGCGTTTCGTGCGAGGAATGATCGGTCGACGACGAGCAGGCCGCCGCGAGAAGAACCAGAGCCGCCAAGGCCGCGATACGCATGCGTGCACCCTAGCTTCCCCGGCGCGACGTCACGACAGGTGGCGGCACATCCCGATCCGGTCACGAATAGGTAAGGGGGCGCGAAGAATTGACGACATCGGGGACGGCCGGCGCGGTCGACGGCCGCCAGCCGTTGCAGGCGGAGGCGACACTCCCTAGTCTCGGTCGCGTGGATCTGGAAGGACGCGTCGCGGAACTGGAGCGCAGAATCGCGGCGCTCGAAGGCGGCCGTGCGACACCCGCGCAGGCCGATACCACCGCACCCGGGGACGAACTCTGGGCGGTGAACCGGTTGCGCGCCGAATTCTCCGGTTCCGGTGTGACCAACGGCGGCGTGCTGGTGACCGGCTCGGGGCGGTTGCCCGCCGGGCCGGGGACGAGTACGGGTGGCAGATGGCGTTCACCACCGACGACCTGCTGCTCGACGACGCCGACGGCGCGGCGGAATGTCTTGCCGCACTGAGCAGTCCGGTGCGACTGCGGTTGCTGCGAGCGATCCTCGCCGGACGTCGCACCGCCTCCGATCTCGCGGAACTCGACGGCGTCGGCACCTCGGCGCAGATCTACCACCACTTGCGGCAACTGGCCGCTGTCGGCTGGTTGCAGACGGCGGGCCGCGGACGATTCGAGGTGCCGAAGGGCCGCGTCGTTCCGCTGATGGTGGCGTTGGCCAGCGCCAGACGCTGACCGCGACCCGGCCGACCCGATTTCGGCCTCGACCAGGTCGAATACCCGGCCGAACACTCTTGTCGCCGACTGTAATCCTGCCCGGAGAACCCGCGGATCCACCTTCCGGGCTCACGATTCCGGACAATTCACAACGCTTCGATATCCCATATTGTCGCTTCTACTGTGACCCGGGACACACCTTGCTACCGTGAGCGAACATGCCGTTCGGTCTCGCTCGGCCGAAGGCTCGGTGAGTTCGCTGTGGAGGTTTCCGCCAATGAAGGTTGCGCACGCGGTCGAGGCCGTCAAGGCCATAGGACTACTTCGCACCCGGGGGGTCACCGATCCTCGTAAACCACTGGAGACATTGCGCACCATCAAGGAGTCCCAGGTCTTCGGCCCGCAGGCGACCTCGGTCCGGCATTCGGCCAGGGTCACCCCGGACGCTCCCGCACTCGTCGACGAACGCGGCGAGCTGACCTATCGCCAACTGGACGAACAGTCCACCGCGATCGCCCGCGGGTTGCGCGCGGCGGGCATCACCCAGGGCACCGTGATCGGCGTGCTGTGCCGCGACCATCGCGGCCTGATCCTGACGATGGTCGCCGCGGGAAAACTCGGCGTGCGGGTCGCCCTGATGAACACCGGCTTCGCCAAACCGCAGTTCGCCGCGGTGTGCGAGCGCGAACATGTCGAGGCGATGCTGCACGACAGCGAATTCCTCGGCCTGCTCGACGCGCTACCCCCGGAGCTACCGCGCTATCTGACCTGGGTGGACGAGGGCGCCGACATCCCCGAGGGCGAGCAGTCCCTCGACGATCTGATCGCGGCCAATTCCACCGAACCGCTGCCCAACCCGTCCAAGCCGGGCGGTTTCATCATTCTGACCAGCGGCACCACCGGACTGCCCAAGGGCGCGCCGCGCAGCAAGACCTCTCCGCTGGCGACCGCGCAACTGGTCGACCTGCTCCCCTTCCCGAAGGGCGGAACCCAGGTCATCGTGTCGCCGATCTTCCACAGCACCGGGCTGGCGACCTGGCTCGTCGGCGCGACGCTCGGCAACAAGGTGGTGCTGCGCCGCCGCTTCGACGCCGAGGCGACGCTGAAGATGATCGCCGACAACAAGGCCGAGATGCTGGTCGCGGTGCCGACGATGCTGCACCGGATGACCGAACTGCCCGCCGAGGTCCGCGCCGCCTACGACCTGTCTTCGCTGACATCGATCGTGCTCGCCGGTTCGGCGCTGTCCCCCGAACTCAGCACCAAGGCCGCGGAGGTGTTCGGGCCGGTCGTCTACAACCTGTACGGGTCGACCGAATGCGCGGTCGCCACCGTCGCCTCGCCGCGGGATCTGGCGCTGGCGCCCGGAACGGTCGGGCGCGCGCCCATCACCTGCGAGGTGCGACTCTACGACGACAACGGCAAACGCGTCACCGACGTGGGCGTGACGGCGCGGATCTTCATTCGCAGCGGCGCGCCCTTCGAGGGCTACACCGACGGCCGCCACAAGCAGATCATCGACGGCTACATGTCCAGCGGCGATGTCGGCCATTTCGAAGAGCACGGCCTGCTCATGGTCGACGGCCGTGACGACGACATGATCGTCTCCGGCGGCGAGAACGTCTTCCCGCAGGAGGTCGAGAACCTGCTGCTGGAACGGCCCGATGTCTTCGACGCGGCGGTCGTCGGGGTCGACGACGCCGAATTCGGAAAACGCCTGCGCGCGTTCGTCGTCGCCGAACCGGGCCACTCGCCCGACGCCGACGAGATCAAGGCCTACGTCAAGGAGACTCTGGCCCGCTACAAGGTGCCACGCGAGGTCGTCTTCCTCGATGACCTCCCCCGCAACACGACCGGGAAACTGCTGCGGCGCGTACTCGTCGAATACGAGGTGAAGGCGTAGAAAACAACCCGGTGTCTGAGACGACGACCGCCGGGCTCCAGAGTCGCTTGCTATTGTCGGCACCACACTGGATCCCGAGGTTGCGGTTCACTTCACCCCCAGTCTTTCGTGGGTGGATCGCGGAAGGTTGTTGTCGATGGCGTCTCTTTCCTTCCCTGCCCTGGGTGGCACCGCGCGCAAAGCCGCCGATGCCGCCCTAGGCGTGAATGTCATGGTGAAACGGCGGCTGTTCAATCCGTTGCGCCCCGACCACGCCGCCCGGTCGGCGTTCAACGTGCTGAAATTCGGCCCTTTCGCCGGCGTGGTCATGCACGCCGCGCAGACCAGGCCGCACGCGGCGGCCATCGTGGACGAACGCGGTGAGCTGACCTTCGGCGAACTCAACGAACAATCCAGCGCGCTCGCGCGCGGACTCCAAGCGCGCGGAATCGAGCCGGGCGACGTGATCGCGCTGCTCGCTCGCGATCACCGCGGCATGGTGCTGAGTCTGCTCGCGGCAGGCAAACTCGGGGTGCGCGCGGTACTGATGAACACCGGGTTCGCGAAACCGCAGTTCGCCGACGTCGCCACGCGCGAGAAGGTCAAGGCGGTGCTGCACGACAGCGAATTCCTCGACCTGATGAGCGCGATCCCCGCCGATATCCCCCGAATTCTCACCTGGGTCGACGAGAAGGACGGCGCGGACCCGTCGATTCCGGCCCTGGAATCGGTATCGGAGGGTCACTCGACCTCGCCGCTGCACGCCCCCGACAAGCCGGGCGGGCTCGTCATTCTGACCAGCGGCACTACCGGCACCCCCAAGGGCGCCCCGCGCGACCGGGTGAGCCCGTTCGCCTCCGCGCAGTTCGTCGACCGGGTGCCGCTTCCCAACAACGGGACCATGATCATGGCCGCCCCGATCTTCCACGGCACCGGGCTGTCGCAGTTCACCCTCGGTCTCGCCCTCGGCAATCGCGTGGTCTTCCAGCAGCGCCGCTTCGATCCGGAACTGACGCTGGTGAATATCGAACGGTACAAGGCGGATTCGCTCGTCGTGGTGCCGACGATGCTGCAACGCATTCTCGACCTGGGCCAGGACGTGCTCGCGAAATACGACCCCAGCGGTATCAAGGTGATCTTCGCCGCGGGATCGGCCATCGCACCCGACGTCGTCACCCGGACCCTGGACTACTTCAACGACAGCCTCTACAACCTCTACGGCTCCACCGAATGCGCGGTCATGACCGTCGCGACACCCGAGGATCTGCGCAAGGCGCCGACCACGGCGGGTAAGGCCCCGGTCGGCATCAGGATCGTGCTGCTGGACGAGGACCGCAAGCGGATCACCGAGCCGAACATCACCGGCACCATCTTCGTCGACAACGGTTTCGCCTTCACCGGTTACACCGACGGGCGCACCAAGGAAATGGTCGACGGCATGATGTCCAGCGGCGACGTCGGGCATTTCGACGCCGACGGCCTGCTCTACATCGACGGGCGCGACGACGACATGATCGTCTCCGGCGGCGAGAACGTCTTCCCCCTCGAGGTGGAGAACCTGATCGCGGGCCGCGACGACGTGTTCGAGGCCGCCGTCGTCGGCGTCGACGACCGTGAATTCGGCAAACGCCTGCGCGCCTTCGTCGTCCCGGGACCGGAATCCGCGCGTGATCCACAGGAGATCAAGGAATACGTCAAGGCGAATCTCGCCAGGTACAAGGTGCCACGCGAGGTGATCTTCCTCGACGAACTGCCGCGCAACGCGACCGGCAAACTGCTGCGCAAACCGCTGATCGAGATGGATATCGACGGCTGAACCGCCGCACCGCGTTCGACGAATTCGGGCCCGCCCATTCGGGTCGGCCCGATTCGAATCCGCCTCGGCCACCCACCAGGACGATCGCCGCGGCGGCCCGGTAAGGCCGGGAGCACACCGCATACGGCTCGGCTATCATCAGCGGGTGAGTATCGAGTTCGTCCGGCCTGCCGCGGGGTTCCGCGGCGCCGTCGCGCAGTTGCGCGGTGGCTCGGCCGGGGCGATCTCGGGGGCTCTCTCGCTGGCCGCGCACGGCTGGGCCTCCGACGGCATGGCGCCGGAGAGCGCCACACTCGTACTGCTCGTCGCCGCGTCGGCCGTGATCGGCGCGCTGGTCGCCGGGCTCGCGCCACTGCGCGACACCTCCCACGGACTGGTCGCCGCGCTGATCGGCGGCCAACTGCTCGGCCACCTCACCTTGGGGCTCGATTCCGCGCGGATGCATCACGATGACCTCACGCCGACACCTCGGATGATCGCCGCGCATATCGTCGCCGCGTTCGTGGCCGCCGCGCTCATTCGCGGCGCGGAGGCCGCGTACCGGATCGGGACCACCGTCCTGGCCCGTGTTCTTCCGATTCGTCATCGCGCGCCCGTCATCGCCGAGCCCGCGCCGCTGCGCACCGCGTATCGCGACCGGGTCATCCTGCGGATTCTCGCGGCCGCGACACTGCGCACGCGCGGGCCACCGCTCGCCGTTTCCTTCTGATCTCATCCTCTACCCGGTGCTCGAACCGCACGGTTCGCGCGTCGTCGTGAGCTGCCGCCGCGCTCTGTCGGAGCGCGGGGATCCACGCGCGAAGGCCGCTTTCGTGAACGCATCGCGTCACGTTCGCCGCCCGCGCTCGACAGTCACGCGCGCGCCCATGTGGCGTCGACCCGTCGGCCGACGGCCGTGCCCGGGTTCCGAACCTCAGAATCGAAACGATCGTGAGCACAACAGAATCCATCACTCCCGACGTCGTGGACGCCACGCCGTCACCACAACCGCCACGGCGTAGATCCGACAGCGGCCTCCAGGCACTCGCCATGCGCCTGCACTTCTACGCGGGCGTCTTCGTCGCCCCGTTCATCCTGATCGCGGCCGTCACCGGCGCGCTGTACGCGATCTCACCGACGCTGGAGCGGATCGTCTCGCACGATCTGCTGACGGTCGAAGCAGGCGACGCGCGGCGACCGCTGTCCGAACAGGTCGACGCCGCCGTGGCCACCCGCCCCGAACTGGCACTGGTCGCCGTCGCACCGGCGCAGGAAGCCGACGACACCACCCGGGTGATCTTCGACGATCCCTCGCTCTCCGACGAACGGCGCGCGGTCTTCGTCGACCCGTACACCGCGCGGCCGGTCGGCGAGTCCGTGATCTACGGCAGCTCCGGCGCACTGCCGATGCGTACCTGGATCGACCGCTTGCACCGCGATCTGCACCTCGGTGAGACCGGCCGGCTCTACAGTGAACTCGCCGCGTCCTGGCTGTGGATCATCGGACTCGCCGGGCTGGTGCTGTGGGTGCGCCGGGTCCGCAGCCGTCGTGCCAGGAATTCGGCGGGCTGGCTGCTCGCGGCCGACCGGTCCCGCCCGGGTCGTCTGCGGAACATGAACTGGCACGGCGCCATCGGCATCTGGGTACTTCCGCTGCTGTTGCTGCTCTCGGTGACCGGGATGACCTGGTCCGCCTACGCGGGCGCGAATATCGCCGACCTGCGCACCCAACTCAGTTGGACCACGCCGTCGGTGAGCACCGCCCTGCCCGGTGCCGAGTCACCGGCGCCGGCGCCCACCGGTGATCACCACGGCGGCCACGCGGCCGAGACCAGGCCCGCGGATCCGACGACGCAGATCGCGTCGCTCGATCGCGTCTACGACGCGGCCCGCGAGACGGGTGTCACCCAGGCGGTGGAGATCACCGTTCCGGCCGACGCCGATCAGGCATTCCTGGTGAAGGAACGGCGGATGTCCGGCACGTACACCGTGGACGCGGTCGCCGTCGACGGCGCGTCCGGTTCGGTCACCGCGCAGCTGGACTACGCCGACTGGCCGCTCATGGCCAAAATGACGAACTGGGGAATCCAGTTCCACATGGGTCTGATGTTCGGTCTGCTCAACCAGTTGCTGCTGCTCGCCGCCATGATCGGTCTGATCGTGGTGATCGTGCTCGGCTATCGCATGTGGTGGCAGCGGCGACCGGTCCGCGCGGGCTCGCGGTTCGTTCCCGGCCGGGCACCGCGGCGCGGCGCGCTGCGCAAGAGCTCCTGGCTCGTGGCGGTGCCGTTGCTGGCCGCCGCACTGGTGGTCGGATGGTTCGCGCCGCTGGTCGGACTCAGCCTGCTCGCCTTCCTCGTGATCGACGTGGTCGCCGGATTGTTCCGAAATACGGTCGAAGTGGAGGACGCGCCGGTCACCTGACCCCTCGGCACCGTGTGGACCGCCGGGCACCTGACCTCGGTACTCGGTGTGCTCGCTCGGGTGGACTTCGGCGACGCGGAACATTCGGCAAGCCGGTCGGTAGCGCGGTCGGGCAACCGGCCGAGCCTGGCGGCAGGCGATGCTGGGCGACCTGCATAGCCTTCTACGACAGGCGTTGTCGGGCAACCGGTCTTCACGACAGGCGTAGTCGGGCAACCGGGGCACCCGGGCAGTCCGGCGGCGGGGAACCGAGCCGCAAGCCGGTCGGCAACGTAGTCGGCAGGCGGCTTGGCCTGGTCGGCAGGCGTGTCGGGCCGGTGAACCGGGCAACCCCGCGTCGTGGAACCGAGCCGCAACCGGGTCGGCAACATCGCTTCGGTTCGCCCCGGGTCCGCCTCAGTGCGGTTCGGGCTCTACCTCGAGCGCTGCCGACCCATGCGCCAACGACATCCGACCGACCTCCACTACAGCCCGAGCACCAGCCGATAACGCTGTGCCGCAACGACATACACCGGCGGCACGGCTGTCTCACAGTCGCGCCCGCGATCGGTCGCGCGACTTTCATCAACCTCGTCGATTCGAACGGATTTCTCCATAATGAAGATCACCAAATTCGCCCTGACCACCGCGTTCATGACCACGGCCGTTGCCGTCGCGTCGGGTGCGAGTCACGCGGCGGAGTCGGCACCCGAGAGCATCGGGTTCTCCGCGCACGCCACCGAAGCCCGATCGATCATCTCGATCGACTCCGGATCGCTCGTCGTGCAGGACGGCGCGCTGAAGATCGAATCCGCCGACGGTGTGGTGGTCGCGGGCACACCACTGACCCTGCGCATCGAGGATTTCGAATTCCCCATCGCCGCCGAGATCTCCGGCCGCGAGGCGACACTCACCCCGCAGCTGTCCATGGACCGGGCGGTGTACAAACCCGTCGCCCTGCCCTACGAGGACAAGGCGCCCTGGAAATCCGAGTACGACCGCGAACAGGCGGCGTGGAGCCGGATGACCAGCACCATCGGCATGGGCGCGACCCTCGGCACCCTCGTCGGTGGCCTGGGCGGCGGCGCGCTGGGTTGCGTCCTCGGCGGAATCGCGGGCGCGACGGTCGCCTCGGCCACCATCGTCGGCCTGTTCGGCCCCTTCATCCCCGCCGCGCTCGTCGGATGTGTCGGCGGCATCGTCGCCGTGGGCGCACTGGGCACCCTGCTCGGCCAGATCCTCGTGACCGCCCCCGTCGCCATCGGCGCGGCCATCCAGTACGCCGTCACCACCAACCAGCCTTTCGTGGCCCCGGCCAAGTAGTTCACCCCGAGGACGCGACAGCTCCACTCACTCGGTGAGCGGAGCTGTCGCCGACCGGCCCGCGCAGGAGGCGGCGCTGTCGGTGGATGAGGATTCGATTCGTGCGAAAGACTATTCGGTAGGCGCGTCGCCGTCGATGACCGGTGTGTCCGCGGCGGGCGGCACCACCGGGCGCAAACGAGCCCAGGAGAGGAAGGCGATGCTCACGGCGACCATGCCGATTCCGGCCCAGATGTTGACGTTGATACCGCCGGTCTTGGCTTGTTCGGCGGCGGTGTCGTTGACCAGGCCGGTGATGACGAGGACGACGCCGTAGCAGCCGAGCAGGGTGCCGACAATGGTGCGGATGTCGAAAAGCATGGGCGGCTTCCTTATCCGAAGACGATATTGAGGGCGATGACCATGACCAGGGCGATACCGGCGAGCAGGACCGGACGCTGGTACCAGGGCAGCGTCGCCTCCTCGGGGTCGGTGCGCATTTCCCTCGGGGTCTCGGAGTAGACGAGGCCGACGAGTTCGGCGGCGGGTTTGGGCTGGGTCACCTGGGTCACGGCGACGCTGACGACGATATCGACCACGAAAGCCGCACCGGCGGCGACGAAGCTGGCGCCCTGGCCGGAGAGCTGGAAGACCTCGGTCTCGTGCAGGATGAAAACGAAGATGGCCGAGGCGGTTCCGCAGACCAGGCCCAGCCAACCCGCGGTCGGGGTCATCCGCTTCCAGAACATGCCGAGAATGAATGTCGCGAACAGCGGCGCGTTGAAGAAACTGAACAGGGTTTGCAGGTAGTCCATGATGTTGCTGAAATTGCCCGCGATGAACGCGGTGAATATCGCCCCGACCGTCGCGCCGACGGTGGCGAGACGCCCGATCTTGAGGTAGTAGTCGTCGCCGCGATCCTTGACCGCGTACTGCTGCCACAGGTCGTAGCTGAACACGGTGTTGAACGCCGAGATATTGGCCGCCATACCGGCCATGAACGCGGCGAGCAGACCGGCGAGGCCGACGCCGAGCAGACCGTTGGGCAGCACGTCCTTCATCAGATACAGCAGGGCCTGGTTGTAGGTGGTGTCGCCGGAGTAGTCGGGATCGGCGGTCACCGCCTGTTTGTATTCGATCATCTCCGGTACGAGTACCGCGCTGATCATGCCGGGGATCACGACGATCAGCGGAATGAACATCTTCGGGTACGCGCCGATGATCGGGGTGCGCCTGGCCGCGGAGATGGAATGGGTCGCCAACGCGCGCTGGACTTCCACGAAATTGGTGGTCCAGTAACCGAACGACAGCACGAATCCGAGGCCGAACACGATACCGAGGACCGAGGCGAAGTTGTTGGTGAAACCGCTGAGCGCGTTACCTGGCCAGGATTCCAGTTGTTCCGCGCCGCCGGGCGACGCGGTCACCTTGTCGCGGAAGCCGTCCCAGCCGCCGACCTTGTGCAGGCCGACCAGCGTGAGCGGCAGCAGCGCGGCGACGATGACGAAGAACTGGAGCACCTCGTTGTAGATCGCGGCCGAGAGTCCGCCGAGGGTGATGTAGGACAGCACGATCACCGCGGCCACGATCACCGACACCCACAGCGGCCAGCCGAGCAGCACATTGAGGATGGAGCCGAGTAGATAGAGGTTCACCCCGGCGATCAGCACCTGCGCCACCGCGAAACTCAACGCGTTGACCAGATGCGCGCCGGTGCCGAAACGCCTGCGCATGAATTCCGGCACACTGCGCACCTTGGAGCCGTAGTAGAACGGCATCATCACCACGCCGAGGAACAGCATGGCCGGTACGGCGCCGATCCAGAAGTAGTGGAAGGTCGGGAATCCGTATTCGGCGCCGTTGGCCGACATCCCCATGATCTCGACCGCGCCGAGGTTGGCGGAGATGAACGCCAGACCCGTCACCCAAGCGGGTAGCGATCGCCCGGACAGGAAGAAGTCGATACTCGACGAAACCCGCTGGCGCGCCATGATCCCGATGCCCATCACGAACACGAAATACAGCGCGACCAGCGCGAAGTCGACCGGCTCGGCGTCCAGGCGCAGGGTCGACGCCGCCTCGACGCGCACCTGCGCGAGCGGCAGCGTCGAGGTCAGAACGAGTGAATCGGCAAGCGGCACAGCGTCGTCCCTCCAGGCGGTGAAACCGGGCGTCGAGCTTGGTCGTGCGTGGCGGCGACCAACCATCGCCCACCTCTACTGTGCGTGATTGTGCCCCAACCTCGCGGCACAATCACGCATAAAACCTGGACAGTTGCTCAGTCCGGCTCGTGCGCGACGGGCCACGGCGCGGCGAGGACCGCGCGCGTCGGCGCGAATACCGAGCGTGCGCGACGATCTCGCGTGGATCGGATGCTCCGCCGGGGCCGACCCCCGCGGATCGGCGGGGTCGCGCTGCCGCCGAATCCGGTCGCGGCCACGCGCGCGCCGTGGCGGCGGGCGTCGGACTCCTACCGCACGACCCGGGTTGGCCGCCGACGCGCTCGGCACCGGCCGCAGGGATCCGGCCACCCGACTGCTCGGCCGTGCCGCGAACTCGCTCGACGCGGCGCATCCCCGGGCGATGATCCGCTGGCATCGGGTGAGCCGACCGCGGGCACGTGGCGGACTCGCCCGTGAACGTCGACGGGTCCGACCCGCTGACGCGGAGCTACGCGGTCGCTGAGCGCGCAAGGGGAGTTCGCCGAGGTCCATCACGGCCCTGGTCGACGGCACCCCCTGCCGCACCCGGATCAGCCCGACGGGTCAGTACGTGGATAGGCTCGCCGCGCTCGATTCCCCGCCCTGTCGCAACTTTTCAGCAATTCTTTCCGGATGGCGGCGGATCATTCGATGCCCGGCGCGCCGACACCCGACCTACGCGGCCGAATTCCGTCACCGACGGCGTCGCGCGGTGGAGAAGATCGCCGCCGGATCCCCCGAGCCGCGACACGAACGCCGGGATCGGTTCTCCCGCCCGGCATGCACCGCGAGTTCGATCGCCGCGCGAGAGCACGCACCGCGCACCCTCGTCGGCACCGCTTCGGACAGCCGTCCGAGACACGCCGACCGAACTCGGCATACGCGTGCCGGGCGTGCGCGATCGAAGATCCTGACGCACAGTCGAATTTGAGGCAAATACGGCCTACAAATCGGGTCGGTGGTTTCGGGAGGGCATTATGATTCACAGCACCCCATACGGCGGCCTACTCGGGCTGCAGTGGATCGATCGACTTCGCCCACCGCTGGGCCGACCGCGCGTCGCGAGTTCGAGACATGACGCCGGCGCACCATTGACGATCGAGATCGGCGCCGCTACCGGGGTGGGCCCGACCGCCGTTTCGGCTTTCGACGCGGCGCTGCGCGAACTGGGAGTGGGTGATGCCAACTTGATTCGCCTTTCTTCGGTGATCCCGCCGCGCGCCGTTCTGGAGCGCGGCGAACGGGTGCGCAAGCAGATTCCCTGGGGTGATCGGCTCTACTGCGTCTACGCGAAGGGCTGTGCGACCGATCCGGGCGATACGGCCGCGGCGGGCGTCGGCTGGGTCCTGCGCGACGACGATTCCGGCGCAGGACTTTTCGTCGAGCACGACGGCGAGGACGCGGAGCACGTCGAACACCTCATCCGATCCAGCCTGACCGATATGACCCGGAATCGTCCCGCGGGGTTCGGCCCCGTGCATTCGATGGTGGCCGCGACCGAATGCGAGGGCGACCCGACCTGCGCCCTCGTGCTCGCCGCGTTCCACACCACCCCGTGGGGGCGGTGCCCGTGACCGAGACATCGCGTGCGCGGACGACATCCGCCGTGAGCGGCGAACCCGAGGTCAGCGTGACCGTCGAGACCTCGATCCCCGATGCCGGGATCGAGGTCTTCCATCGGCTCTACGAGGAGGCCTTCGGTCCGTTGCGCACGAAGGCGATCGCCCGACAGGTTCTGCATCGTGCGGAATTCCGCGAGGAGATGATCGATCCGCGCGTCCTGAAATACGTCGCGCGGACCTCGGACGGCGAACCGATCGGCGTGACCACACTGACCAGGCATCTGGAAACGGTGCCGTGGATAAGCCCGCACTACTTCGCCGCGCGATATCCCGAGCACGCGGCCCGCAACGCCATCTACTATGCGGGATTCACCCTTGTTGCCCCAAGTGCGCGACAGGGGGCGGCGTTCCATGCCATGATCAAATCAGTTGTCCAGGTTTTGGTGGCCGAACGCGCTGCGGTCGGTTGGGACATCTGCTCGTACAACAACACTCAGCTCTCGTTCGCCGACAGTATCCGCGCGGTGCTCGATGAGCAGGCGAATGTCGAAGTCGCGGTGGAGGATTCACAGACGTACTACACCGCACAGTTCACCGAGGACGGAGCGACCAAGGGGGGCTGATGGCAGTCAGCGAAGAGCAGTCGACGCGACGGTGGTCCTGCACCGGAAATATCTGGTGCGTACTGCTTCTCACCGGGTGGGCGGTACTGATCTCCCTACCGCTGCTCATCCACTCCCACTCGCTCGCCCTCGGGGTCATGCTCACGGTGGTCAGCGGCGCGCTCGTCATGATCGGCACCGGGCTGCGCAGGCACCGGCCCGCCCAACCGCTGCCCTGGTATCTGCTCTCGGCCTCGGCGGTGTCGTTCGCCACCGGCACCGTGCTCCGCGATTTCACCCCGGCGCACACCTGTCCGTGGGACGACATCTTCACTGTCGCAGGATATTTGGCGCTCGGACTGGCCGCGACGCTGTGGCTGCGCCCGCGCCGTGTCGGGCGCGACTACGACCTGCTCCTCGATTCGGGGCTCATCGGGCTCGGCGCGCTGCTCGCCTCGTGGACCTTCCTCATCTCCCCGATACTCCAGACCGGGGCCACCACACCGAGGACGGTGCTCGCCGCGACCTACCCGGTGCTCGACGCCCTCCTGCTGACCCTGCTCGCGCATTCGGTGGCGACCTCGGCGCGTTCGGAGACCTCGCTGCGACTGGTGCATCTCGGACTGATCGCGGTACTGCTCGGCGATCTCGGCTACAGCCTGGAGAGCGCGGGCACCACCACGATCGAGCACGAACTGCTGCTGACCCCGCTGCTCGTCGCCTACGCGACCGTCGGCATCGCCGCGCTGCATCCGACGATGACGGCGCTGGGCACACCCCGGCGCATCCACCCGCACCGATCCCGCCAGCGCGCGAGTTTCATCGCGGTGGCCCTGATCGTCGCGTCCCTGGTGCCGGTGGTCGGCTCGACTCTGGACACCGTCGACCGCGTGGTGGTCTCGTCGCTGTTCGCGCTGTTGCTGATCGGAGTACTCGTGCGCAGCGAACGCGCGATCCAGCGCTCGGGTCGCAGTGAGCGGCGGGCGCAGTACCAGGCCGATCACGACATGCTCACCGGCCTGCTGAACCGCTCGGCCCTGCTGCGCGCGCCCAACCGCGACAGCGACCACTGGACCGGAAAACCGCTGACGCTGCTCTTCATCGATCTCGACGGCTTCAAGATGGTCAACGACAGCTACGGCCACGCCGTCGGCGACGAACTCATCGCCAACGCCGCCGCCCGCATCCGGCGGATGGTGCGCCGCGACGACGCGGTCGCCCGCTACGGCGGCGACGAATTCGTCGTCCTCGCGCCGCTGGGCAGGCAGGAGGCGGCGACGCTGGCCGAACGACTACTGAACGCGTTCGTGCGCCCGTTCGAACTGAGCGCGGGCGAGGTGCCCATCACGGCCAGCGTCGGCATCGCCTGCGTCGGTCCACGCGACTGCGAGGCCAGCATCTACGACCTGATCCGCGATGCCGATTCGGCCATGTACAACGCCAAGGAGTACGCGCTCGGCTACGCGTTCCACGACGAGTTGCGCCACGGTCCGCTGAGCGGAACCCGTCCTCCGGCGCCGAGCGCGCCCGAATGCCCCGCGTCACGGTTGGGCCGCCGTCGCGAGACCGCCGTCTGAGCGGGATCGGGCGCGCTCACCTCATTCGGGGCCGGGCAGCCCGAGTACCGCGTGCACGAACTCGATGATCCGCGGCGCGTGCGCGGGCAGCGCCGGGGCGCCTTCCTCGACGATCACCCGCCTGGCGCGCTCGACGATCGCGTCGGGAATCCAGGCGATCAACGCCTCCGACCGCCGCGGTAACCCCGGGTTCTCGCGTCCGGCCTGTTCGTAGAACTCGCGATACATCTCCCCCGAGAGATCGACCGCGTAGTCGCGGATCATCACGGCCGCCCGGTCGACGCACAGCGATTCCACGATCATCACCCGCGCGAAACCGGGCTCGGCGGCGACCACCTCGCAGAAGGTGGTGACCATCGTCGCGATTCTCGCCCGCGCGTTCGCCTCGCCGAGCGCCGCCAGTTCATCCACGACCCGGCGCGCCAGCATGGCCTGCGCCACCCGCAGCGCTTCGAGGAAGCACTGCTGTTTGGTGTCGAAATGCTCGTAGAACGTGCTGCGCGACACCCGCGCGCGGCCGACGATATCGGCCAGCGTCGTCGCCGCGTAACCCTTGTCCTCGACCGAGGCCACGATCGCCTCGAGCAGCCTGCCCCGCGACGAGCCGAGGACGGCATCGCGCGTCAACCTGTGTCTTTCGGCGAAATCGTTCCAGCGCACCAGGACACGTCCCTCGGCGGGCACCGCCGAATCTTCGACCACTACGCAGAGCCTCCCACTATTCGGACAGCTCCTCGAGCAGTTTGCGTGCCTCCTCGAGTTCGGCCTGCAACTGGGCGACCTTGGCCTGCTGCACACCGCGAGCGGCTTCGAGTATGCCCGCGACCACCTCGGCCACCTCCGGATGCAGCACCTTGGCCGCCTGCGCGACGGCCGCGCTGGTGACCGGCAGGCCGCGGATCGTGCGCTTCTTGCCGTTGACGACGTCGACCGCCCATTCGCCGTCGGGGGTTCCCGTGAGTGTCACGGTGACCTCCGGCGCGGTCCGCTTGCGCGCGGCGGGCGCCTTGGCCGGTTTGGGCGCCGCCGTCCCGGCCGTCCCCGCCGTTCCCGCTGGGCCCGCCGGTTTCGCCGCGGCGGCCTTGGCGGCCGAATCGGCGCTGTCGGCCGCGGCGTTCGCGGTGACGACGCTCGGCGGGGTGGACGGTGTCGCAACGCTCGTCACGGTCGACGGCTGGGTCACGGGTGGATCCTTCCTGGTAGTCGTCTTCGGCGCGGCGGCGCTCTTCTGAGCGGGGGGCGCCGGGCGCGGCGGCTTGGTCAATGTCACTTCGGTCGGAGAGAAGGACAGTACATCCTTGGACCCGGTGGGCCGGACCTGCAGGAAATCACCGTCGGTCGGGTCGCCGAGCGCGACCACCTTCCCGGACCTGCCCTCCGCGACGCCGACGGCGGCGGCGGTGAACCACACCATCGGCGGGCGGCCACCCGCGATCTCGGTAGCTATCTGCTCGATCTCTGTGTCCGACAATGGTTTGGGTCTGCTTCTTGGCGACGGCATGGTGCACTCCGAGCGGTCTTCGTGGATGGCTGCGTGCACAGATGATGCCGCACCGCACCGACAGATTCACACCGCGTCACCGAATCGGGGCGCCCTCGCCCGGTTCCGAGATTTCAGCGAACAACCAGCAACGCACGGACCGTCGTCATCGCGGCGCCCGCAGCGCGGGGTACCAGATCTCGGCGAGAACCTCCGCCGCCCGCTCCGCCGAGACGTCGATGGTGCGCTGCATCGCCCACCGGGTGAAGAAGCGTTCCAACTGGGCGACAAGCAGTTCCACGCGCAGCACCGCCTCGTCGCGCCGATCCCGCGGCCAGCGCGACAGATACGACGGCATGGCGTTGGGGAGCGCGAGTATGCCCTGCCTGGCGACCTCGCGGAACTCCGGCTCCAGCGCGGTGGCCTCGTCCCACGCCGACAGCAGGTCCCGATACTCGTCGAACCACTCGATCGCGCGGGCCACCCAGCCGACGAACTCGGCGCGCGAACCGGTGTCGAGCACGCGATCCAGATCCTCGTAGAACCGCACCGCGGTGGGCTCGGTGCCCGCCGCCTCGGCGACCGCGCGCAGCACCGCCGATTTGGAGGCGAAATGCAGGTAGAACGTCGCGCGGCTGCACCCGACGGCGGCGGCGATATCGTCCACCCGCACCGAGGCGTAACCCCGGTCGCCGAACAACCGCCTCGCGCCGTCGACCAGCGCGGCCCGCGTGCGGCGCTTCTGCTCGTCGCGCAGACTCCGCGCGGCGACGTTCGCCTCGGGTGGCACGCGGGACGACTCGGTCGACATTCGGGCCACCTCCTCGAAAACTGTTCTCACGCGCGACTTCCCGCGAACGGACCCGGCGGTCCACCGTGGCGGACGCACCCTTGCTGGACATCATGTCATTCACTGGACACCCAGTCCAGCCAGTGTTAATTTGTTGTCCACGTCACACAGGAGTCCAACGATGCGAGCACTGCAACTGACCGGGCCGGAAACCCTCGAACTGCGCGAGGTCCCCGTCCCCGAGATCGGGCCGACCGACCTGCTGCTGAAGGTCGCGGCGGCAGGCATCTGCCACTCCGACCTGCACGTGCTGCACATACCGTTCAAGATGCGCGACGATCCGCTCACCATGGGACACGAGATCTCCGGCACCATCGAGGCGCTGGGATCGGAGGTGGACGGTCGCGTCACCGGCGAACGCGGCGTCGTCTACCTCTGCTGGTCCTGCGGGGTGTGCCGGGAATGCGTGAGCGGCAACGAGAACGTCTGTCTCGCGGCGGGCCGTACCGCCATGCCGCCCTGTCCCGGCCTCGGTCCCGACGGCGGCATGGCGGAATACGTGCGTATCCCCGCGAGTTCGTTCGTGCCCATCGGTGACCTGGACTTCCTGGAGGCGGCACCGCTCGCCGACGCCGCGCTGTCGAGCTATCACGCCATCGAGGGCACGCGGTCGCGGCTGCGACCGGGATCGACCTCGGTGGTCATCGGGGTCGGCGGACTCGGTCACGTGGCGGTGCAGATCCTCGCCGCCACCACAGCGACCCGGATCATCGCGGTCGACGTCAGCGAGGAGAAGTTGGCGCTCGCCGCGCGCTGCGGCGCGGACACCGGACTGATCGGCGACGCCGACACCGCGCGCGTCATCCTCGACCGCACCGACGGTCGCGGCGCGGACGCCGTCTTCGATTTCGTCGGCATCGACAGCACGGCCCGCCTCGCGGTCGAATCGGTGGCTCCCAACGGGGCCTACCGGATGATCGGACTCGGCGGCGGCGCGCCGGAGATCACGGCGGCGCCCTCGGGCGGCCCGGGCTGGCCATGGGGCGCCTCGGTGCGAAAGTCGTACGGCGGCAACAGATCCGATCTGATCAACTCGGTGGAATTGGCCAAATCGGGTAAATTGCGCGTCGAAGTGGAACGTTTCGATCTCGCCGATGGGCGCGAGGCATTGGATCGCCTCGACCGCGGTCTGATCCAGGGCCGCGCGGTACTGGTGCCCTGAACGACAACCGTTCCATCCCGTCGGATCCGGCACCGAGGACACCACATATGACGCAATCCGTCGACCCTCGCGCACGCGCCGCGGAAGTGGCGGGACGGCTGACCGGGCCGGGCGGCCCGTTCGAGATGGCCGTCGAAGACGTGCTCGGCACGCCGATTCCGGTGGTCCGCCATCGCGCCCGCGCACTGAGCGAGATCCTCGCGGGCTCGGTCGCGCTCGGCGAACGCGAGTACCTGGTCACCGCGGACCGGCGGATCACCTACGCCGAGCACGCCGCGGCGGTCGGCGCGCTGGCTCGCGCGCTGCGGGACCGCTACGGCATCGGCAAAGGCGATCGGGTCGGCATTCTGGCGGCGAACACGCCGGAGTGGGTGATGACGTTCTGGGCGGCGCAATGTCTGGGAGCGATCGCCGTCGGCTACAACGCCTGGTGGGTGCCGAGGGAAATCGCCTTCGGCATCGGACACACCACGCCGTCGGTGCTGATCGCCGATGCCGAACGGGCGGCGCGACTGGCCGAACTCGACCTCGACGTCCCGGTGCTGACGATGGAAACCGACCTGCCCGCCCTGATCGCGGAATTCGGCGGCGGTGAACTCCCCCGGGCCCCCGTCGACGAGGACGATCCGGCGATCATCCTCTACACCAGCGGGACCAGCGGTCGACCGAAGGGCGCGGTGCACACACAGCGAAACCTGCTGGCCGTCATCGACTATCACCGATTCAACGACGCGCTCGCCGCCGCCTTCCGTGGCGAGGACGACGACGGCGCGCCCAAGGGCAGGCGATTCCTGTTGACCTCCCCGCTGTTCCACATCGCGAGCCTGCACAACCTGGTGATTCCGCGCATGGTCACCGGCGACACCGCGATCATCCACCAGGGCGGTTTCGACGCCGACCGCGTCCTCTCGCTCATCGAGCGCGAGCGGGTCACCAACTGGGGCGCGATGCCGACGATGGCCTCGCGCCTGCTCGCGGCCGACCTGTCGCGCTACGACCTGTCCTCCCTCGCCGCGTTCTCCCTCAATTCCGCGCCGTCCTCCCACACGCTGCAAGAGCAACTGCGACAACGCCTTCCGGTCACCCGCACGGTGCTGGCGACCAGTTACGGCATGACCGAATGCAGTACCGCGGCCACACTGGCCGCACCGGCCGAACTCGCCGCGTTCCCCGACACCGTCGGCAGGCCGGTCATCGGGGTCGCGCTGGAGATCCGCGACGAGGCGGGCGAACCGGTCGGCGACGGGGCCGAAGGCGAGATCTGGGTGCGCGGCCCGTACGTCATGCTCGGCTACTGGCGGGACGAGGCCGCCACCGCCGCGGCCATCACCCCGGACCGCTGGCTGCGCACCGGTGATATCGGTGTCCTGGAACAGGGCAGATTGCGACTGTCGGGCAGACGTTCGGATCTCATCCTGCGCGGCGGCGAGAACATCTACCCCACCGAGGTCGAGCAGTGCCTCGAAGAACATCCCGCCGTCCGCGAATGCGCCGTGGTCGGTATCCCGGACGCCGATCTCGGTCAGCGGGTGGCCGCGCTCGTCGTCGTCGTCGACGACGCGACGGCGGTCAGCTCCGAGGATCTCACCGAGTTCACCCGCGCGCGGCTGGCGTACTACAAGGTGCCCGTCCGATGGCGGATCACCACCACCGCGTTGACCCGCAATGCCACCGGCAAGGTGATGCGCGCCGGGATCGTCGACGCGCTGGCCACCGACGCGCCGACCGGATAGCCCGCCGCGCCGACAACCCCGCCTTCCCGACTCGACCGATACGATTGCCCAGGTCATCGCTTCGGCGGTGCTCAGCTGATCTTGGTGTTTGACCACGAGGTTCCCGGGAATCCGACCCATAAGCCACCGAGAAAGGGTTGTCACCATGTTGCTGCGCCGGCTTGCCCGACCACTGCTCGCGACCGCGTTCATCGCCGACGGTGTCGATACGCTGATTCATCCACAGCCTCGCGCCAAGGCGGCCGCCGCGCTGGTCCAGCAGGGTGAACGATCTCTGCCGAACAATGTCGCCGCCAAACTGCCCGCCGATCCCGGCACGATCGTCCGGGTCAACGCGATCGCGCAGGTCTCGGCCGGAACGCTGCTGGCGCTCGGCCGCGCACCGCGTCTGGCCTCGCTGGTGCTGGCCGCCACCGTCATCCCCGCGACGGTCACCGAACAGGATTTCTGGGCCGAATCGGATCCGGACCGCAAGATCGCCAAGCGCAATGCCTTCCTCAAGGACATCAGCCTGCTCGGCGGCCTGATGATCGCCAGCGCCGACACCGCGGGCAAGCCGTCGCTGGGCTGGCGTGGTCGGCGCGCGGCGCAGGGCGCGGCAGCGGCGGTCTCGGCCGCCCTGCCGATCGGTTCGTCGGATTCCTCCACCGCGTCCGCACTGCGCGGACAGGCCCACGACGCGGCGCTGCGTGCCCGTGAACTGGGCGGGGTCGCCGCGAGCAAGGGCGCCGAACTGGCCGGATCGGCGCAGACGCACGGCGCGGAGTTGGTCGATCTCGCCAAGGAAAAGGCCCCCGAGGTGGCGACCAAGGTTCGCAAATCGCGCTTCACCAAGGCCGCCAAGGAGCACGGCGCCGAGATCGCGGAAGTCGCCAGAGTTCGTGGCGCGGTACTCGCCGAGGCAGCGCGGGAGCGCGGGTCGGACGCCGCCGAGATCGCCCGTCATCGCGGGGCCGACGCCGCCGAGGTCGCCCGCGAGCGCGGTGCCGAACTGGCAGGCGTCGCTCGGGAACGCGGAAGCGATTTCGCCGAGGTGGCCCGCGAACGTGGCACCGATTTCGCCGAGGTCGCCCGTGGACGTGGGGCCGAACTGGCCGGTGCGGCACGGGTCCGCGCGGCCGAACTGGCCGAGGTCGCGCGCGAGCGCGGCGCGGAACTGGCGGAGGTTGCCCGCGACCGCGGCGCGGAGCTGGCGGAGACGGCACGCGAGCGCGGCACCGAGTTCACCGAGACCGCCAAGCATCGCGCACCAGAGATCGCGGCGACCGCGCGTGAGCGCCGGGCACTGCTGGCCGAAGCGGCGCGCGAGCGCGGCGAGGCGTGGCGACGCTGATCGTCTCGTCCGCGCGCGGCGAGTACTGACGGACCGGGTCGGCGGGTATGTGTCGGAAGTGGATTCCGACACATACCGGTCGGCCCGTTCGCTTCCGGATGGACGCGCCCTAACTGGTTTCCGAACCAGCGGACTCCCCGCTACCCTCGCGGATTTCCATAGCGGCTCGACACCACGGGACCGCGAATACGGGGTCTTGCGACAATTCGACGCTGTCTTCCGGTACAACAGACACGTAGCGCCGGAGTCCGACCCGTGATCGAATCGCCGCGCGACCCGCTCAGGCGGGCCGTGTGAGATATTCAGCGACATCGCAGCGAAGGAACCTGTGTGCGACGGTGGACCCGCGAAGGTCTGCCTCTTGCCTGTATGTCCAGGGCCCCGAGTTGTCAGATTGTGAGTACCGCAGTGGATCTCGATCTCGTCCGATACCGCGCCACCGACGATGTGCTGGCGTGCCAGATCTCCGGTAAACAGTTGCGCCGATTGGTGCGGACCACCGTCGGACTGTCGGACGAGTCGATCGAGTTGCTCACCCAGCTCAGCGAACGGCTGCGAACGGCCGAGGGCGCGCTGCCGGACCCCGCCATGATCTAGTGTGCCGCACGGCCTTTCGTCGTCGGGCGGATGTTCTCGCGGATCGCGGCGATATCGCGGTAGCCGTTGACCGCCATCAGCAGGTCGGCCTCGGCCAGGATCATGCGCAGCAGGTGCACCAGGCCGGGCACCCCACCGAGTGCCAGCCCGTAGACATAGGGGCGGCCGAGACCGACCATGGTCGCGCCGAGACCGATGGCCTTGATCACATCCGAACCCGACCGCACCCCCGAGTCGAAGAGCACCGGCACCCGGTCGTCGACCGCGGCGACGATGTCCGGCAGCGTCTCCAGGGCGCTGAGTCCGCCGTTGGCCTGTCGTCCACCGTGATTGGAGCAGTAGATGCCGTCGACGCCGTGGTCGAGCGCGCGGCGGGCATCCTCGGGATGGGAGATCCCCTTGAGCATGATCGGCAGATCGGTCAGCGAACGAAGCCATTCCAGGTCGTCCCAGGTCAGGGCGTTGCCGAAGGTGCCGATCCAGTGCAGCACGATCATCTTGGGGTCATCGGTGCCCGCCATCTGCCGAAAGACCGGATCGCTGGTGTAGTTCTTCAGCACATGTCCGCGCAGCTGCGGGAAGTTGCCGGTCGACAGGTCGCGCGGACGCCATCCCGGAATCCAGGTGTCGAGCGTGACCGCGATACCCCGATAACCCGCGCGTTCGGCCCGGCTCACCAGGCTCGCGGCGAGATCGCGGTTCTTGGGCGTGTAGAGCTGGAAGAAGCCCGGCGTACTCCCGGCGTGCGGGATGACGTCCTCGAGCGGATCCTCCATCAGCGTGGAGAAGATCGCGGGGACGCCGGTGGCCGCGGAGGCCTGCGCGACCGCGATATCACCGTGTTTGTCGCCGGTGACCAATCCGATGACGCCGACCGGTGCCATGAACACCGGACTCGCGAAGGTCTGGCCCCACGCGGTCACCGACAGATCGCGCTCGGTCGCGCCGACGAGCATGCGCGGTATCAGCCCCCAGTCCTCGAATGCCTCGGCATTGCGCCGCTGGGTCAGTTCGTCGCCCGCGCCGCCCGCGATATAGGAATGCAACGAGGTGGGCAGCGCCGCCGCGGCCTTGGCCTCCAGCGTGGCGTAGTCCATCGGGAACTCGGGCAGGTTGCCGCCGAGCGCGGCGAAGTAGATCTCGTTCTGGTAGTCGGCGAACGCCATCGTCCGGCCCTTTCGTCGGCGGCAGGTCACGGGGGCGCCCGGGCGCTCCCCTCCGGATCCTAGACAGCGCGGCGCGGACGCGGACCCGGAACCCGATGCCGCTACACGTCGGTGTCGAGGAACAGAACGATCCGCCGGATAGCGACGTCGTGCCGATCGAAGTCGATGATCGCCACGCCACGCGCGTCGCCGAGATCGACCGAGACGGTGACCGCGCGTCCGGCCGCGATCACCTTGTCCCAGCGCATATTTCGCGCGCGACCGACGAAATCGGCCACCGAGACCGGCGTGCCGGTCCGCAGTTCGAGTTCGGCGTGTCCGCCGAGCAGATCGCCCACCCCGGTGATGTCGCCGGCAGCGGCGGCGGTGAACAGCGCGTCGACGCGGCGCTTACCCGCGCGTCCGATGCTGGACAGCGCCCGCATCATGCCGATGGCGCCGCCGACACCCTGGTTGCGGACCAACTGCGGGCCCAGCCGCACAGCCGCACCGATACCGCGCGGGCCGGTGCGCAGCAGTTGCCCGATCATCGGGGCCAGTTCCCAATGCGCCGCCAGCCGGGCGATCTTCCACGTCGCGCCGACCTCGGCCAGGTCGTAGCGCAGGTGCATCGGCACGGTGACCGTCGCCCCGGTCGACATGGTGATGGAGATCGACAGATCGCGCACCACCGTCGGACCCGCGACGAGATCGCGCCGCACGTCGAAGGCGATGGTGTTGGGCCCGATGAAGGTGTCGTAGAAGCGCCCGATCGCGACCTTGCCGACGTGCGGACGGGAGCCGACCGGATCGTTGACCGCGGCGTCCTCGCCGAACAGATCGACCCACGCAGCCTTGTCGTGCGCCGCGACGGCACGCGGTGACGCGAGTACGGCGGCGAGCAGATCGTCCGCGGTCGAATCCAGCGGCATGACGGGTTCCTCCATGGTCACGGTCGAACGACGGGTACGCCTATGTTAGAACATGTTCTAATTTTGGCGCAGGCCGTCGGCCGCGCACCCGCTCGACAAAGGACCTCGATGGATTGGTACACCGGCGATTCCGCCTATGACACCGTACTCGCTGTCGCCTTCGCATTCGCCGCGTTCGTGCTGGTAGGAGGCCTGTTCACGCAGAGTCCCTACGGGCGGTTCGCGACGGCGAAACTCGGATTCAACCTTCCGCCGAAACTCGGCTGGTGGCTGATGGAGATTCCGGCGACGGTGGTGTTCGCGGTGTTCTACCTCGGCGGCCCGCAGCGATTCGAGCCCGTTCCGCTGGTACTCGCGGCGATCTGGCTGCTGCACTACGGAAACCGCGGCTGGTTCTTCCCGCTGTCCATCCGGCAGGTGCCCGGTAAACGCGGCAGCTTCAATATCTCGGTCCTGGCGATGGGCATGTTCGTGACCGCCGTGCACGGCTACCTGAACGGGGCGTTCTTCAGTCACGACTACCGGAATCAGTACGACACCGACTGGTTCACCGATCCGCGCTTCCTCGTCGGCGTGGTGATCTACCTGTGCGGGTTCACCCTGCTCGTCCGCTCGGAGTCCATCGTGCGCAACCTGCGCGACAAGGCCGATCCGAGTTCCGCGCAGTCGACGGAATACCGGATTCCGTACGGCTTCGGGTTCCGGTACGTCACCAGCCCCGCCTATCTCGGCGAACTGATCGCGTGGGCGGGTTTCGCACTGCTCAGCTGGTCACTGGCCGGAGTGGTGATCTTGCTGATCACCGCGGGCAATCTGGTGCCGCGCGCGTTCGCGACCCACCGGTGGTACCGCGAACGGTTCGCCGACTACCCGGCCGAGCGAAAAGCCTTAATTCCCTATGTGATCTGAGCAAGCACGCTACGGCTCGGACGACGCGCCCCACACGGCGCGCGCACCGGATTCGCCGACCCGGAAGACCTGAACGGTGGCCGCGACCCCGGCGACGATCACGAGTAGAGCCAGGCCCGCGACGAAGACCCGCGCGAGTGGCTTGCCGCGCCGTTCGCGCAGGTGGACGACGAGCAGCGCCACCGTCAGCACAACGAGCGGAACGACGAACCACGTCATCGTCGAGCCGAGATCGGCGTGGGTTCGCAATGTCTCGGAGGGGCCGAAGTTCCGGGCGAACGTCTCGCCCGCGTCCACCGTGATCGGGGTCAGCACCATCGTGACCGCGGCGAGCACGGTGGCCAGCCAGATCAGCGCACGCCGCGCCGACGGCCATACGGCGGCGAGCACCGCCAGCGACGCGGTCAGCGGAACGAGTACCACCACGGCGTGGACCAACAGGACGTGGGCGGGTAGACCGTTGATCGTCTGCACGGCTCCTCCTCGGCATCGACCGCGTCGGCGGTCCACCGACAGTGTCGTCCCCGATCATATTTTCCGCGCGGCGAGCACGCAGCCGAAGTCATCGACCGGCGTGCGAGGGAGGTAGGTGGGTGGGGCACCCCCGCACGCCGGTCGGGCGCAATAAAGATCAGGAATCGCTGCGTGCGACCGCGTATCGCAGCCGCAACTCTCGCTTGAGCACCTTGTGGCTCGGACCCAGTGGCAGTTCGTTCAGGAATTCCACCCGGCGCGGGTACTTGTGCTTGGCCAGTTGTTCGCGACCGTATTCGATGATGCCCGCGGCGGTATCGGCGTCGGGGAGTGTGGATTCCGTCGGCACGACCACCGCGCAGATCTCCTCGCCGTAGGTGGGGTCGGGAACCCCGATCACCGCCACCTGCGCGATACCGGGATGACGCAACAGCGCGGCTTCGACCTCGGTCGGATACACGTTGAAACCGCCGCGGATGATCAGATCCTTGGTGCGGTCGACGATCCGGATGAAACCGTCCTCGTCCTTGACGCCGAGATCACCGGTGCGGAACCAGCCGTCGACGACGGTCTCCGCGGTCGCCGCCGGATTGCCGATATACCCGTTGAACACATTGTGTCCGCGAACCACGACCTCGCCCAGTTCCCCGGTCGGCAGCAGCGAGATCGCGCGGCCCAGGTCCGGATCGGCGATCTCCACGTCGACACCCCAGACCGGATGGCCGACGGTGCCCGCGCGCGAACCGAAATCGGGTTGGTTGACCGCGGCCGACGGCGAGGTCTCCGACAGGCCGTACCCCTCGAGGATCTGCGCGCCGAAGGTCGCCTCGAAGGCTTCGAGCACCGCGCCGGGCAGCGCCGCGCCACCGGAGACGCACAGGCGCAGCGCGGGTAGCCGCTCGGCCTTCGCCGCGGCCTCGATCAGGCCGATGTACATGGTCGGCACGCCGTGGAAGGTGTCGACGTTCTCGGCGACCATCAACCGAATCGCTTCGGCCGCATCGAATCTGGGCTGCAATACCAGTGCCGCGCCCGCACGCCAGGTCGAATTCATCGACACCGTCTGGCCGAAGACGTGGAACAGTGGCAACGCGCCGAGGGTCACGTGTTCGGGACGGACGTCGTTCGCGTCGAAGGCGTTGACCGTCGCGTTCATGACCAGATTCAGGTGGCTCAGCTCGGCCCCCTTCGGCGTTCCCGTGGTGCCGCTGGTGTAGAAGATCACCGCCGGATCCTCCGGAGCCCGCGACACGAACGCCGGAATCGGTTCTCCCGACAGCGAATCCGGTGCGACGCAGGGAATCTCGGCGATCGAGGCCGCCGCCTCGCCGACCGGGGCGAACATCGGGTGGCACACCATCAGGGTGACCCCGCTGTCACGCAGGACGTGCGCGGCCTCGCGCGCGGTCAGCAGCAGGTGCACCGGCACCACCACCGCGCCTGCCGCGAGGGTCGCGTAGTAGGCGCGCGGGAATTCGGCCGTGTTGGGGCACATGAGCGCGACCCGATCACCGGGGCGGATTCCGAGCGCGATCAGCGCCGCGGCCTGACCTCGCGCCTGTTCCCACAGTTCGCCGAAGGTGATCCGGTGCTCGCCCTCGATCAGCGCGACCCGATCCGGCCGACGCTTGGCCTGCTCGGCGAGGACGCTGGCGAGCGACAGTGTCGCATTCATGGGGAGTACTCCTGTTCTATCGATGACCGCGCTGTCACGAGCGACACGTGCCGTCGCCCGGCCGCGATCTCCGGTCGGCTCGATCGGGTCCGCGGACGCGGTGCGCCCGCCGACGGGCTACCGGGTTCGTCGGAGGGGTCCGGCGCACCGGACGCCGCGGGGGTTCGCCACCGCACGCGACGGCGACACGGGCGACGTCATCGACGAGGTGGCCGAATGGTGCTGGTCACCGGATCCGTGACGTCGCGGATCGCGCGAACGACCGGCCGATTCCCTCCTGGAGCGTGCGATATGCGCCGTCCGCGACTCGCAGCCCATGGGAACCTCCGAAACTAGCAGTGCAAGTTTCGACAAGGTTATGCCTGATACACAGGGCAACGCAAGTATCAAATTTGGCCGGATCGTCCGACCGGATCACCACCCTCCGACACGGCCGTCGGTCACTGCACCCATGGGAGAAAATCCCGGACATCACTTGTGCTCGCCGACAATTAATTCGGGGGTCCGGAATTGTTAGATTCGACGGACCAGTTCGCCGTTCTCCGAATCCGACGACCGGCTTCCCGCGCCCGCCACGGCGTGACGCGCCCGCGGCGCGATTCGAGAGGATGGACAGCAGTGAGCATGCCCGCCGAATCGGCGCCGGTCGCACCGAACGCGGTGCCCCTTGCGGTTTCCACCGCCGCGCGACTTCCCGAGGACGACGAATTCTACTGCCCACCCGATGATTTCGCACTGCTCCCGGCCGGAACGATCCTGCGTGCCCGCAGCGTCGAACTCGCGCTGTTCGGCCGGATTCCACAGCGGGTGACGGCGTGGCAGTTGCTCTACCGCACCAACGGCATCGACGGCGTCGCGGAGGCGGCGGTGACCACCGTCGCGCTGCCCCTGGGCGCCGAACCGGGCGCCGATCGGCGACTTGTCGCGTTCCAATGCGCCATCGACGGTGTGAGCTCGCGCTGTTTCCCCTCCTACGCGCTGCGCAGGGGCGCTCGCGCGCTCGGCGCGATACCGCAACTGGAACTGCCGGTGATCGCCGAGGCGCTCGCCCGCGGCTGGGCGGTGACGGTACCCGATCACGGCGGCATGGGCGGTCATTTCGGAGTGGCGCGCGAACCCGGGTATCGCGCGCTCGACGCAATAAGGGCCGCACTGGATTTCGCGCCGCTCGGGCTGCGCCCCGGGACCTCGGTGGCGCTCTGGGGCTATTCGGGGGGCGGGCTCGCGACGGCGTGGGCGGCCGAGGTCGCCGCCGAATACGCGCCGGAACTCGATATCGTCGGCGCGGTGGCCGGATCGCCGGTCGGCGATCCGGCGGCGGCCTTCATCCGGCTCAACGGATCGCTGATGTCGGGGTTCTCGACGGTCTGCGTCGCGGCGTTGCGACGGGCGTATCCGGCACTGGACCGGGCATTGTGCGAATTCGGGACCGCGGAATTCCACACGCTGCTCGCCGACGCGGAATCACGCACCACGCTGGCGCTGCTGGCCCGTTTCGCGGGTAAGAACATGGACCGCTACAGCACCACCGGATTCGCCGACATCCTGGCTCGACCGGCGGTGCGGCGCGTACTCGACGACATCCGGCCGGGACAGTGCGCGCCCGCGATGCCCCTGCTCGTCATCCAGGGCGTGCACGACGAACTGATCGCCGTCGCCGACGTCGACGGGCACGTGCGGCGCTATCGCGAAGCGGGGGCCCACGTGCGCTACCTGCGCGACCGTCTCAGCCTGCACCTGGCGCTGCTCTACCTGGGCGTCCCGGCAACGATGAACTGGGTGGCGGACCGATTCGACGGTCTCGACCTGCCACCCGACCGCACGGAGACGGTCTGGTCGATCGCCTGGACGACGCGCGAAATCGTCGGCCATCTTCGCTTCGCGGCACTGGTCGCCCGCGTGCTGACCGGACGTCCGATCACCGCGCGACGCGGCGGGCCCGGGATCGCGCGAAGCCGGTCTCAGCCGAAATGGCAGACGTAGTGCAGGGTTTCGACGACCTCGATATCGAACGAACTGTCGCCGGGCACGCTGAACGATTCGCCGCCGCGGAAGGTGACGGCCTCGGACGCGCCGGGGAGGGTGACCTTGCATTCACCCTCGATCAATTCCATGATCTCCGGTGCGCCGGTGCTGAAGGTGAGCGCCGAGGGCAGGATGACGCCGACCGATTTGGCCGTGCCGTCGGCCAGCACGATGTTGTGGCTGACGCATTTGCCGTCGAAGTAGACGTTGGCCTTCTTCGTCACGCTGACGTTCTCGAACTGCGACATGATCTCTTTCCCGAGCCGATGTGGAGCCGTCAGCTTACTGGGCGCACTACCGCCGTCCTCACACCGTGCACAGCGGTGCGATCTGCGACAGACCGCCGGTCGTGGGCGAGGTCAGGTACACGCACCGGCTCTGCCCGACCGCGTCGATCGCCGTCCCGACCTGCTGCCACTGCGCGGCGTCCAACGCGGGCGTGCGCGACAGGACGAATCCGGACACCCGGGTCGGGTCGGTGACCAGCGCCCAGGAGTAATCCGCGCCGAGGGCGGTGACGATGTAGTTGGTCGGCCCTTCCAGGCTTTCCTGGGTGGGAACGCCGGGAAAACTGACGTGCAGTTGGGCGCCGGTCGCCCGGTCGTTCACCGTCGCGGTGCCGCTGATCTCGTTGAGGGTGTTCGACCAGGTGGTGCAGCGGTTGCGGACCGAGACATTGCCCTGCGGGTCGAGGGCGTAGGTGGCGGTGGTGTCGCGCGCGCAGACCAGATTGAAGAACTGCGGCACCGCGGCGAGTTGGTACCAGGTGCCGAGGTATCGGTCGAGTTCGAGCGACGGCACCGGGGCGGGTGCGGCGACCGGTCGCGGCGCGGCGGACGCGATACCCGCGCTCAACGGGGCGACGATGAGGGCGGCGGCGAGAACGGCCGCGCAACGATGAACCATTCGATGGGGGAACACGGGAACTCCTCGGGTCGACGACTCTTCCACCTTAACCCAGAACGATGCATAATTGATGCGTCGGTGCGGTTCGCGACCGGCACGGATCACGCAGGAGGTCGAATGCGGTACGACTGGCTCCCCCGCGCGGCCGGAATCGCGACCGCCGCCTACGGCATCGCGGTCGCCGCGCGCCCCGCGATCCTGCTCGGGCCGTGCGGCTGGTCCGACGAGCCCCCGGCCGTGCGCGCGCTGACCAGGATGGTCGGATTACGCGACACCGCCTCCGGACTCGCCATGATCGCGGCGCCCGATGCCCGATCCATGCGCCTCGCCATCGCTGTCAGGGTGTGCTCGGACCTCGGCGACACGGCGGTACTCGGGCTCGCGCTGCGCGGTAGACCACAGCGCGCCAAGGCCGTCGCGGTCACGGCGGGCTGGGGCCTGCTGTGCGCCGCCACCGCGATCGCGACGACGCGAACATCAAGCCCGTGAGGCCACAGCCGGGTTTCGCGCACCGCCCCGGACACCGGGGCGCCGGGCCGTGACGACACGCCGAGACCGGAAAGGGCAGAATGAGGCGATGCCCGCCGGTTCAGCTCCAGTCTCCGACGCGGCCGGATACACGGTGCGCGCGGTCGCCGAGCGTCTCGGCATTCCGACCGCGACGCTGCGAAGCTGGAATCGCCGGTACGACATCGGGCCCCCGCAGGATCGCCCGGGTAAGCACCGTCTGTACTCGGAGCGGGATATCGCACTGCTCGGCCAGATGGTCGCGCTCATCCGCGACGGCGCGACGCCCGCGGGCGCGGCCGCCTCGGTACGCGGGCCGCTCCCGGTACGCGGCGACCGGATCACCCTGCTGGACGCGGCCTTCGCACTCGACGCCACGGCGGTGTCCGGCCTGCTCGGCGTCCACATGCGCGATTACGGGGTGATCGCGACCTGGGACGAACTGTGCCGTCCCGCCTTCGCCGACATCATCGCCCGCCAAGACGACGGCGAGGGCTGCATCGACGTCGAACACCTGCTCTCCTGGTGCATCACCTCGATCATGCACCGCACCAATCCCCCACCGGAGAAGAAGGCCGCGCCGAATACGGCCTCGAATACAGCGGCGCGATCGATCCTGTTGGCCTGCACCAGCGGTGAGACACACGCGCTCCCCCTCGAGGTGCTGCGGGCCGCACTCGCCGAACGCGGCGTCGGGGCCAGGATGCTCGGCGCCGATGTGCCGACGACCGCACTGACCGACGCGATCGCCCGGCACGACGTTCCGGCGTCGGTGGTGCTGTGGTCGCAGCAGGAATCCACGGCGCTGACCTCCGCGGTCCGCGCCTGCGCGCACGCGGGCGCGGGGATCTTCGTCGGCGGCCCGGGCTGGGAAGAGGTCATCCTGCCCGACACGGTGCACCGGGTGCGCAGCCTGACCGACGCCGTCGACCTGCTGGCCTGAAACGGCTTCGCGTCCCGCGCGAACGGAACGGTCGGCACCCACGCGAACACGTCCGGCACGCATGTCCCGAACGTGTTGCCGAGACCGTGCGACGGTCTCCCGCGGAATACGATCCTCGGCTATCAGCGGGTCGATCCCGCGTTCATCGACATGGGCCGCGGACAGGGGATGTCGGCGCCGACGATAGTGCGGTCCATCCCGACCCGTCGCTCCCGGCCGAAACGGCCCTCGGATCACATACCCCGAAACTCTCGGTGTTCGGATTCACCCCGGTCGGAACCCGAATCGACCGATCCGACACGGCGCGCACGGCGAATACCTCCCGGCACGAGTGGCTCACTCACGCGAAACGATGCATAATTGATGCACAGTGAGTCCGAAGGAGAGTTATGGTCGACCGCACGCAGGACCGCACCCGGCACGTCGCCGTCATCGGCGGCGGAGTGTCCGGACTGACCGCGGCGTTGGCCCTGGCCCATTCGTCGGAGGTCACCCTGTACGAGGCGCAGGCCAGGCTCGGCGGACACGCCGACACCCACCGCATCACCGCGACGACGGGCGCGTCGATCGGCGTCGACACCGGTTTCATCGTCCACAACGACCGCACGTACCCGACGCTGCTGCGCCTGTTCGACGAACTCGGCGTCGCGACACAGGAATCCGATATGAGCATGTCGGTGCGATGTGACGGCTGCGGACTCGAGTACGCGGGAGCCCGCGGTCTCGCCGGACTGTTCGCCACACCGCGATCGGTGACCCGCGGACGCTACCTGCGACTGCTCACCGAAGTACCGCGTTTCCACCGCCTCGCCCGCGCGGAACTCGACAATGCCGGGTCCGAGGGCCGGACGTTGGGCGAATTCGTCAGGGCGGCGGCGTTTTCCGACTACTTCGTCACGCATTTCGTGACGCCGCTGGTATCGGCGGTGTGGTCGTGTGATCCGACCACCGCGCTGCGCTACCCGGCCAGGTACCTGTTCACCTTCCTGCACCATCACGGCATGCTGACGGTATTCGGCTCGCCGACCTGGCGCACCGTGGTCGGCGGGTCCGCGAATTACGTCGGCGCGGTCGCCGAGCGATTGGACGCCGTGCGCGTGGCCACCCCCGTGCGCGCGGTGCACCGGACCGCCGACGGCGTCGCCGTACGGGACGACGCCGACGCGGTCGCGCGTTTCGACGCCGTCGTGGTCGCTACCCACCCCGACCAGGCCCTTGCCCTACTCGCCGAACCCACCGACGCCGAACGCTCGATCCTGTCGGCGATGCCGTATTCGGTGAACCACACCGTCCTGCACACCGACGAATCCGTACTCCCGAAGGCCACGCGGGCCCGCGCCTCGTGGAACTATCGGCTACCCGCGTGCGATACCCGCGCCGACCGGGTGCTCGTCAGCTACGACCTGACCCGATTGCAGCGCCTCGACCGCACCGACGACCGCCGTTTCCTCGTCACCCTCGGCGACGGCGACCGGGTCGCGGCGGAGCGGATTCTGGATCGAATGGTCTACGAGCATCCGATCTACACACCGGATTCGGTCGCCGCGCAGCGCAGGCTCGGCGAGATCGGCGACGATCGCGTGGCATTCGCGGGCGCCTATCACGGCTGGGGTTTTCACGAGGACGGGGCGGCGTCCGGTCTGCGCGCGGCGCGACGGCTCGGCTCTCGATGGGCGGACGAGCCACGGGTCGTGCACGCGTCATGAACGCGCGAATCGTCCGTACCCGTATCCATCACGCGCGAATGGCCCCGCTGCGCCACGAGTTCCGATATCGCAGCTACAGCTGGCTGGTCGATCTCGACGATATGCCGAGGCTGCCCGGGTGGCTGCGTCCGTTCGCCGATTTCCGCGCCGCCGACCATCTCGGCGATCCCGGCCTGTCGCTGCGCCGCAATGTCGACGATTACCTGGCCGAACACGGCATCGGCCTGCGTGGCGGCCGGGTGCTGATGCTCGCCAATGCCCGTGTCCTCGGGCATGTCTTCAATCCGCTCACGCTGTACTGGTGCCGCGACGAGACCGACACCCCGGTCTGCGTGATCGCCGAGGTGCACAACACCTACGGCGGCAGGCACCGCTATCTGCTCCGCCCCGACGAGAACGGGCGGGCGCGCACCGAGAAGCAGTTCTACGTGTCACCGTTCAACGAGGTCAGCGGCGAATACCGGATGCGAGTCCCCGAACCGGACGACGAGCTGCGGGTATCCATCGTGCTCGAATACGGAGCGCCGATCTTCGCCGCTTCGATGACAGGTCGTTGCCGAACGGCCACCCTCCCGACGATTCTGCGCGCGATCATTGCCGTACCCCTCGCTCCACTACTGGTCTCGGCGCGTATCCGCTGGCAGGGCGTGCGCCTGTGGGCCCGCCGCCTGCCCGTCGTCGCCCGACCCTCCGTTTCGCCCCAGGAGCCGCTGCGGTGAGTATCGAATTCCACGCCGAACCCGGCACCCGTCCCACCCCGAGCAGAGCGGCGTGGCCCGACGTCGACACAGTCCCCACGGGCATCCGAACCGCCGTCGCGGCGCCGGTGGCCGAATACCTGTTCCGGCGCGCGGTCCGCGACCTGCCGGTACTGGTCGAACTGCCCGACGGCACGAGGTACGGCGACGGCGATCGCGACGATCCGCGAATGATCCTGCGCCGCCCGCGTGACTTCTTCGCCCGCATCGGGGCGGGCGGGCTGATCGGTTTCGGCGAGTCGTATATGGCCGGTGACTGGTCGGCACCCGATCTCGCGGCGACCCTCGAGGTCTTCGCCGCCCGCATCGAGACGCTGATCCCCGCGTCCCTGCAACGGTTGCGCCGACTGTATGTCGCCACCCATCCCGCGGACGAACGCAACAGCCCGGACAACACCAGGGACAACATCGCCAGGCACTACGACCTGTCCAACGAGTTCTTCGCGCTCTTCCTCGACCAGACGCTCACCTATTCCAGCGCGCTGTTCGGACAGCTCTCCCCGCCGCCGCGCTGGGAGGATCTCGCCGCGGCCCAGCACGCCAAGATCGATCGGATGTTGGACGCCGCACGGGTCGGGCCGGGTACCCGCGTTCTCGAAATCGGCACCGGCTGGGGCGAATTGGCCCTGCGCGCGGCCGCGAGGGGCGCGGTGGTGCGGTCGGTGACGCTGTCCACCGAACAGCGCGCGCTCGCCGTGGACCGGATCGCCGCGGCCGGACTCGGCGACCGGGTGCGCGTCGATCTGCTCGACTACCGCAAGGTGGAGGGCACCTACGACGCGGTGGTGTCGGTCGAGATGATCGAGGCCGTCGGCTACGAATATCTCGGGACGTTCTTCGCGACCATCGACGGTGTCCTGGCGGACGACGGGCGCGTGGTCGTGCAATCCATCACCATGCCGCACGAGCGGATGCTCGCCACCCGCGACACCTACACCTGGGTGCACAAATACATCTTTCCCGGAGGTTTCCTGCCATCGACCCGCTTGATCGAGCGAACCGTGCGCAGCGACAGCTCACTCGTCGTCCGCGACGACTTCTCGATGGGGCCGCACTACGCCCATACCCTCCGGTTGTGGCGTCAGCGCTTCGAGGCGCGACTCGAGGAAGTGGCCGCGCTCGGGTTCGATCCGGTCTTCATCGAGATGTGGCGGCTGTACCTGGCCTATTCCGAGGCCGGATTCCGGTGCGGCTACCTCGATGTGCGTCAGTTCCTGCTGACCAGAGCGGATCAGCCGGTCCGGCCGAGCAGGTGACGCAGCGTCGATTCCAGTTCGGGTCGGCGGAACGTGTGCCCGGCGCGTAACAGTCGCGCCGGGGCGACACGCTGGCTCGCCGCGGCCAATTCCTTGGACCCCTGCGCACCGAGCAGCAGTCCCGGACCGAATTCCGGAACGGGCAATAACGCGGGCCGATTCAGCACCCCGGCCAATGTCTTGGTGTAATCGGTATTCCGAACCGGTTGCGGGGCAACGGCGTTCACCGGTCCGACGAGATCGCTGTCCCACAGCGCGCGATGGTACACATCGACGAGATCGTCGATCCCGATCCAGGACAGCCATTGGCTGCCGTCACCGATCCGGCCGCCGAGCCCGGTCGTGAACAGCGGGCGCAACAGTTTCAGCGTGCCACCGCGCGGCGATTGCACGATACCGGTGCGAATCCGGGCCACCCGCACTCCGGCTTCGGCCGCGACGAGTGTGGCCGCCTCCCAGTCGGAGACGAGATCGGCGAGGAAACCGTCACCGCGCGTCGCGTTCTCGTCCAGCACCTCGTCGCCGCGGTCGTATCCGTAGTAGCCGATGGCCGAGGCGCAGACGAACGCGCCGATCCCGGTGGCGGCCGCGCGTTCGGCGAGCCTGCGGGTCGGACCGATCCTGCTCTCGGTCATCGCGCGCTTGTGGCCCGCGGTGAAACGTCCGGCGATCGACGCGCCCGCCAGATGGACGACCGCGTCGACGCCGTCGAGCAGATCCGGCGCGGGATCGTCGGGGTGCCACTGCCTTTCGTCCGCACCGACCGGCTGATGCCTGACCAGGCGCAACACCCGGTGTCCGCCGGTGGTCAGGAACGCGGTCAACGCCGACCCGATCAGACCCGAACTCCCGGTGACGGCGATCGTCGAGGGCGCGTAGCCGTGCGCGGACGCCCGACCGTGCGCGGCCAGATCGTCGGCCAACTGCCGATAGCGGTAGTCGAACATCGGACGCAACGCGAAGGCGGGAACCGGGGAGTCCACCCGATCCACCACGCGGGTACCCGCCTCGTCGACGACCTCGAATTCGTGGGTGTGCCGCCAGCGCAACAGCAATCCGGCGGGCATCGAAGCGAGTCCGTCGACGACCAGATCGTCGACGAACCGGTGCGGCGGGTCGTATTCGGCCGGATCGTGGCGCGCCACCCAGCGCAGTCCACCGGGCAGACCGAGGACCGCGCGGCCGTCACGCAACGAATCCGCCTCGGCGACCGGGGTCACCGGCTGCCACGGCGGCGCGAGCCGGGCGAACGCACCGGGGCGGGAATACCACGCGAACACCTCGGATCGGGGTGCGGCGACGACACTCGAACACTCGATGCCCATCCCCCGACTCTAACCACGATTCACTCTCGCGCAACGTTCATGCATCGTTCCGTCGCGATTCGCCGGAATCTCTAGAAGAATGGGCCGATGACCGATGCACCCGGTGCCACGCCTCGACTGGACACCCTCCTCGACCGGACCATCGTTCCCGGCTTCACCCGCCTCGGCATCGCGCTACGCCGCAAACACTGGCCCGCCGATCCGGCGCCGCACGCGCTGCGCGGCGCGACGGCACTGGTGACGGGATCCAATTCCGGTATCGGCCTGGCGATCGCGGACGCGCTGGCCGCACTCGACGCGTCGGTGGTGCTGGCGGTACGCAACCGGGAACGCGGCGAACGGGCACGCGACCGGATACTGGCCGCGCGTCCGGGCGCCGACGTACTCGTCACCGAATGCGATATCGCCGATCCGGATTCGGTCACCGCCTGCGCGGACCGGCTCGCCGACCAACTGACCAGGCTGAACGTGCTGATCCACAACGCGGGCGTGCTGCCGCCGAAACGCACCGAATCGTCCGACGGACACGAACTGAGTCTGGCCACCCACATACTCGGGCCGCTGCGCCTTACCGACCGGCTCGCGCCGCTGCTCGCCGCCACCGGGGCGGGCCGGGTGATCTTCGTGTCGTCGGGCGGGATGTACACCCAGCCGCTGGCCGTCGACGATCCCGAATACCTGCGCGGCGGATATCGCGGCGCGACGGCGTACGCGCGGACCAAACGCATGCAGGTGGCGTTCACCCCGATCATCGCCGAACGATATGCGCCGCAGGGAATTTCGGCGCACTCCATGCATCCGGGCTGGGTCGACACCCCCGGCATCACCGACGCGCTGCCAGGCTTCCATCGTCTCGTCGGACCGCTGCTGCGAACTCCCGCAGAGGGCGCCGATACCGCCGTCTGGCTGGCCGCGACGCAACCGCCGCCGCCGTCCGGACATTTCTGGCACGACCGACGGCAACGTCCCGAACACCGACTGCGCCGCACCCGCTATTCCTCCGGGGAGGTCTGGCGACTGTGGCTGGACTGCAACCGTGCGGCCGGGGTGACCCTGTACTGATCGGATCACACACGGCCGCACGGTGGTTCGTGGTTGTCAGGGCACCGGTTGCGGTGCGGCCGACTGTCGGGACTTGGGGCCCTCCGCCGACTGTCGTTCCGACGCGGCGCCACCCCGCTTCGTCGTCGGGACGGACCATGCTGCTGTCGCAGCGTCCGCCGACCGGGGTGCGGTCGTGGTCTCCACCGACCGGGGTGCGGTCGTGGCGTCCACCAACTGGCGCTCTGCCGTAGCCTGCACCGACCGGTACGCGTTCACGGCCCCCACCCGGTCCGCGCCGACGGCGTCCACCGACTGGCGCCCTGCCGTGGCCTCCACCGACCGATACGTATTCATGACGTCCGCCGACCGATGCGCGCCGACGGCGTCGACCAACTGGCGCGTGGCGTCCGCGTCCGCCGACAGTGTGGCCGTGGCGTCGGAAACGGTTTCGGAGGGAACCGGTGTCCGCTCGCTCCATCCGGGCGGACCGAAGACGTACCCGAACCTGCCCCGCCACGAATTCGCATGGCGCACATCGCGAATCATCGCGGCGAGCTCGTGGTAGTTCACCTTCAGCGGATTGTCGGTCTCGATGTTCTTGGTGAGTCCGTAGCGGATCGGCTCGGACTTCTCGGCGAAGCTGCCGAACAGGCGATCCCAGACGATGAAGATGCCGCCGTAGTTCTTGTCGATGTACGGCTGGTTCGAGGCGTGGTGGATCCGGTGGTGGGCGGGGGTGTTGAACAGGAATTCGATCGGGCGCGGCAGGGTGTCGACGCGCTGGGTGTGGATCGGGAACTGGTACAGCAGGCCGATGGCCTGGAGCAGGAAGATCATCCACGGCGGCAGGCCGATCAGCGCGGCGGGCACCCACGCGAATCCGCGCATGGTCGAGGCGACCGGATGCACCCACGACAACCTGATCGCGGTGGAGAGGTTGAAGTACTGGCTGGAGTGGTGGACGCTGTGCGCGGTCCACATCAGCCGGATCCGATGGTCGGCCCGATGGGCCCAGTAGTAGCAGAAGTCGGTGACGACGAATCCGAGCACCCACACCCACCAGTGCTGCGGTGACAGGTGCAGCGGCGTCAGCGCGGCGACGACGATCACCGCCGAGAACGGCACCAGATTCTGCGCCAGCGGCCGCAGCACGCGGCCGATGGTGTACGTGGCGATATTGGACGCCGTGTCACGCCCGGACTGTCCGTTGGCGGCGCGGTCGGGATCACGGCGGTAGGCGATCCACTCCACGAGCATGAGCACGGCGAACGCGGGTACGGCGTAGATGAACAGCTGGGAACTATTCACGGGGTCTCCCTCCAATGGGTTCGCCTCTCACACTATGGCCGCTGACCTGGCAATACATCGCGCCGCCGGGGGATTCGCGATCCCCCACGCGGGGGATGCGCCCGCGCCGCCCAACGGACACGGTGGCATCGGCGGGTCCGCGGTGGCGCGCGCCGCGCTGGGTAGGCTCGGCGGCGGCCCGACGGTGCGAAAGGTGGTGGCGAACTGTTCGACGTGACCAGATCGCTGGCCAGGCAATCCCTCGTGGTCGCGATCACCGCGGCGGTGGTCGACACCACGATTCTGGCGCTGTGCGGGGTGTTCTCGACAGCTCCGTGGCAGACCCTGGCGGTCATGGCGGGCATCGTGGCGGCCGATCTGGCCCTCGCCGCTCCCCCGCGCACCGCCGCGGTGGTCGCCGTCGCGCAGGTCGTGGTCCGACTGGCGGAGTCGGTGCTGATGATGCGGCACGGACTCACCGTGCGTTTCGCCGACGTCGGCTATCTGGTGGCCGGGTACCGCGCGGGTGCGTGGCTGACCGGCCTTCGCTCGTTTCTCACCGTCGCGATCCTGTGCGCGGGTTTCGTCACCGGGCATCTGCTGGTCGGAAGCGCCACCGCGGGCGATTGGCGACTGCTGATCGCCACCACGGTCAGCGTCGGCGTGGTTCCGTGGCTGGTCGGGCGCTACACGGCGGCTCGTGGCGCCTATATCGCCGATCTGGAACAGCAGGCGAGCCTGCGTGAGCAGGAACAGCGCACCGCGCTGGCGCGGGCCGTCGCCGATGAACGCGCCGCCATCGCCCGCGATCTGCACGACGTCATCTCCCACCACGTCAGCGCCATCGGGATCCACGCGGGTGCGGCGCGGCTCGCGCTGGCCGACGCGGGCGACACCGCCGCGACCCGCTCGCTGAGCGCGGTCGAATCGAGCAGTCGCGCGGCGATGGTCGATCTGCGCAGGCAGTTGGACATGCTGCACGGCCGCGAGGACGACAGCCAACGTCAGCCGGGCCTGTCCGATATCGACGGGCTGATCGATCACGTCGGGGCGGCCGGGCTCGAGGTCGAGGTCGTCGTCGACGGCACGCCCGTGACGCTGCCCGATTCCCTCGACCTGACCCTTTACCGCATCGTGCAGGAGATCCTCACCAACGCCCTGCGGCACGGCGATCCCGGTCACGCGCGTCTGGTGATCGGCTACCGGCGGGATCGAGTGACCATCGCCGCGTCGAATCCCGTTCCCGCCGTGACCGTCTCGTCGCCGGAGGTACCGCGAGGTCTCGGCGGTATTCGCCGCCGCGCCGAATTGTTCGGCGGGACGGTGCGATACGGTCTCGATTCCACCGGACGCGAATGGCACGTCGACGTCGAGATACCGATCGGAGAATCGTGACCAGCCCCCTGCGCGTCCTGATCGCGGACGACCACAGCATGTTCCGGTCCGGGCTGCGGGCCGTGGTCGACAGCCAAGCGGATCTGGAATGCGTGGCCGAGGTCGGCGACGGGCGCAGCGCCATCGCCGAAACGGCCCGCCTGCACCCGGATGTCGCGATCCTGGATGTGCGGATGCCCAAACTGGACGGCCTCGCCGCCACCGAGTCGATCGTGGCCGCGGGCGGCACCCGGGTACTGGTTCTCACCACCTACGACAGCGACGCCAACCTCTACCGCGCGCTGCGCGCCGGTGCCAGCGGATTCCTGTTGAAGAGCCTGCCACCGGAGGAACTGGTGGCCGCCATCCGTATCGCCGCCCGCGGCGACGCCCTCATCGACCCGTCGATGACCCGCCGTCTCATCGCGAATTTCGCGGGCACCCTGACACCCCCGCGGATCCCGCCCGAAGTCGATCATCTGACCGCCCGCGAACGCCAGGTCCTCCTGCTGCTCGCCGACGCGCGCAGCAACGCCGAAATCGCAGCCGAATTATGCGTCGGTGAGGAAACGGTCAAAACGCACGTCTCCCGCGTGCTGGCGAAACTCGGTGTGCGCGACCGGATTCACGCCGTCGTGTACGCGCATACACACGGACTGGTGACGCCGGGAGGGTGACCGCCGGTCATGCACTCGGGAAGATGCACCCGGCGATCCGCGCGTGACCCCCGCGCCGATCCCGGAATTATGCGAGACCGTCGATCCGACGAGTTGTGTAGACGAAGAAATGGCTCAGGCCCGGGAGATCGTAATCTCTCGGGCCTGAGCCTCTGTAGCGGGGACAGGATTTGAACCTGCGACCTCTGGGTTATGAGCCCAGCGAGCTACCGAGCTGCTCCACCCCGCGTCGGTAAACACAACATTACACACGTCGGCGCACAGAAGGCAAATCACCGCCGTCGCATGTCATCGGACGAGGTCAGCGCCACCGAAAGTCTGCTGTAGGCGGCGGATCGGGCCCGATATGAGGCGCGTTGCACATCGAGGGCCCACCGTGACGTGACGCACCCGGCACCCGACGACTGCCCCAGCGATGCACATGATTCGACGGAATGATGTTTCAAATTCCCACCCATCGGGATACCGACGCGCTTACACCCCGGGAGCGATACCGAAACGTGACCCGGAACACTATTTCATGGTAATCTCGGTCACATCACGGCTCTATAACTGCACTACAGAAAACGCTTCCCAGGGCGTTTCCCACCTGCATGAATACACATATACTCGCTATTCGCTTCAGACAATGCGTGAGTTATCAAGATGTGATCTGCCGAGTTTTCTTCGTTACCGTCGAATCAGGCCCGGAGGCAATCCGCGGATGGGCTCCAGCTCGCACCGTCGACCACCGGAAACCCTGTCCCGTGGTGCGAGAACCCCGACTTCCTGGGGACAGGGACCGGCGAAATCCACGCCGAGTCGGTGTGTACAGGGAGGGAAAATCATATGTCTGAGAACCGGAAGTTCAGCGCGCGCGCCCTCGGCTTCGCAGCCGTCACCGGCGCCCTTGTTGCCGTCCCGTTCGCACTCTCCACCGCGACCGCATCGGCCGCGCCCGCCCACAACTGGGACGGCGTCGCGCAGTGCGAGAGCGGCGGCAACTGGGGGATCAACACCGGTAACGGCTACTACGGCGGCCTGCAGTTCTCGCCGAGCACGTGGTCGGCCAACGGTGGACAGGGCTCGGCCCACGGCGCCAGCAAGGAAGAGCAGATCCGCGTCGCGGAGAACGTGCTCGCCACGCAGGGCGTCGGCGCCTGGCCGGTCTGCGGACAGTACCTGCGCACCGCGGAGCCCACCCCGGAGCCCGAACCGGAGATCCTGTCCGAACTGCCCGCCGAACTCCCGAGCAGCGCGGTCTCCGCCGTCGACCAGGCCAAGAGCGCCGGCGCCGACCTGGCGAAGCAGTACGGCCTCGAATCGCAGTACCAGGACGTCCTCGAGCAGAACAGCGCGCTCATCGACTCGCTGGGCCGCTGACGCCGACCCCGTCAGCGACACAGCGTCTACAGAACGGCGCCGCTATCACTGGGAGATAGCGGCGCCGTTCTGTGTCTCCTAGAGGATCCTCCGGATCAGCGACCGGCCTCCTGGTAGGCCTTGACCGCGGCCTCCAGCTCGTCGAGCGCCTTACCGAAGTCCTGGAAGTTACCGGTGCGCATCGCGGTGCGCACCGCCTCCAGTTTCCTGTTCAGCTCGGCCGCCGCCGCGTCCTTCGCCGGTGACGAACCGGTCGGCGGAGTGACGGTACCGGCCGTCGGCGGGGTACCGCCCGACTGTGGCGGCTGGGTGGGTTCGGTGACCTGCGGCACGGTCCCCGGTTTCGGCCTGGTCGCCGGATCGCCGCCGAACGGAGTCGCCAACGCCCCCGCACCGGGGAGCAACTGGTTCAGCGCCTCGGCGAGTGTCGCAGCATAGCCGACCTTCACACTGCCCGCCTCGTCGCGATAGCTGACGAGCACGCGAAGCAACTGCGGGAAGGTGGACGTGGTCGGGCCGGTATTGCGTTCGTTGTAGAACGGCTCCACATAGAGGATGCCGCCGTCGGCGATCGGCAGGGTCAGCAGATTGCCGTATTTGATCTTGTTGGAATTGGACAGCAGGGTTTTCTCGCGGGACACCTGATCCGCGGTCGTCATACTGTTCTGCGTCTGCTGTGGCCCCTGGGTCTGGGTGTCGGTCGGCAATTGCAGAATCGTGAACTTGCCGTACCCGTCGGGGTCGGACCGCACCGAGATGTACGCGGAGAGGAACTGCCGGTTGTAGCCGACCATCGCGCTGGTCAGGTTGAACACCGGTTTGTTCGTCGCGGCGTCGCCGAGCAGCACGTAGTACGGCGGCTGGTTGAACGTGCCGCCGCCCTGGGCCTCGACGGTGGGATCGGCGGGCACCGACCAGAACGCGTTGTTGGTGAAGAACTCGCGCGGGTTGTCCACGTGGTACTTCGTCAACATCTCGCGCTGGACCTTGAACAGATCCTCCGGATACCGGAAGTGCGCGCGCAACTCGGGCGAGATGTCGCTTTCGGGCTTGACCGCTCCGGGGAACACCCCGCGCCACGCCTGCAACACCGGATCGGAGGAATCGGTCTCGTAGAGGGTCACCGTGCCGTCGTAGGCGTCGACCGTGGCCTTGACCGAGTTGCGGATGTAGCTGACTTCCTTGCGCGGCAGCAGCCTGCCGGTCTTCTTGTCGATGCTGTCCTCGACGGTGTTGTCGAGCGAGGTGGTCTGCGCGTACGGGTAGTTGTCCAGCGTGGTGTAGGCGTCCACGATCCAGACGATCCGCCCGCTGACCACTGCGGGGTAGGCATTGCCGTCGGTGGTCAGCCACGGCGCCACCTTCTCCACGCGCTCCTTCGGGCTGCGATTGAAGATGATCTTGGAATCGTCACCGATGGCCGAGGAGAACAGAATGTTGCGCTCGGCGTACTTCGCGGCGAAGGCGAGCCGGTTGAACCAGTTGCCGATCGAGACGCCGCCCGCACCCTCGTAGGTGTAGGACGCGGTGTCGGAGTCGTACTCGCGGGGGTTCTGGCCGTCGACGGCGCCGACGATCGCGTAGTCGGGATTCGACTGCGAGATCAGCTCGCCGTAGTAGACGCGCGGCTGTTCGACCTTGATCCGCTGCCGGTCCGCGGCGGTCGACAGATCGCTGACCATGAAGATCGGGTAGCCGCTGTCACTGCTGCCGCCGGTCGCGTTCGGATCTTCCGACTGCGGCTTGTTGACGCGGTTGGCGGGCGCGGCGACGAAACCGTTGCCGTGGGTGTAGACGGTGTGCTTGTTGATCCAGTCGGTCTGGTTGCCGCTCAACGCCGCGGGATGCAGTTCGCGCGCCGCGACGATGAAATCCTGCACGTCGCCGTTGAGGGTGTAGCGGTCGATGTCGAGCGACTCGGGGAAGCCGTAGAAGTTCTTCAGCTGCTGCAACTGGGTGAACGTCGGCGACAGGATATTCGGGTCGAGCAGCCTGGCGTTGCCGATGGTGGCCGCGTCGACCGGGATCTCCAGCGGGGATTTGCGGCTCTCGCCCCGGTAGTCCTTGTATTCGATCTTGTCGTCGGTGATCCCGTACGCCTGCCTGGTCGCGGCGATATTGCGCTCGATGTAGTCGCTTTCCTTGTCCGCGGCGTTCGGGCGCACCGAGAACTGTTCGACGATCAGCGGATACACCGCGCCGACCAGGATCGAGGAGAGCACCAGCAGCGCCGCCGCCATGGCGGGCACCCGCAGATCACGCAGCACGATGCCCGCGAAGAACGCGATGGCGCAGATGACCGCGATGGACAGCAGGATCAGCTTGCCCGGGAGCACCGCGTTGATATCGGTGAACGAACCACCGGTGAAGGTCGGCTCCTTGCGGCTGCTCATCAGCAGGTCGTAGCGGTCGAACCAGTAGGCGACCGCCTTGAGCAGCACGAACGTCCCGGCGAGCACCGCGAGCTGGATGCGCGCTGGCCGGGTCAGCGTGCCCTCGCGACCGCTCAGGCGCAGTCCGCCGAAGATGTAGTGGGTGACCAGATTCGCGAAGAACGCGATGACGATCGAAACGAACAGCCAGTTCAGCACCATGCGGTAGAACGGCAGGTCGAAGGCGTAGAAGCCGACGTCGAGGTGGAACTGCGGATCCTGCTGGCCGAAATCCCCGCCGTTGAGGAACAGTTGCAGTACGACCCAGTTCGACTGCGCGACCAGGCCGGACAGCACGCCGATGACCACCGGGATACCGATGCCGAACAGGCGCAGCCTGCTCATGACGGTGGTCCGGTAGCGGGCGATCGGATCGTTCGGCCCGGCGACCGGGATGAAGACCGGCCGGGTCCGGTAGGCGAGCAGCAACGCCAGCCACACCACGAGGCCGACGAAGATCGCCACCGCCGCGAACAGGATGACGCGACTGCGCACGACCGTCAGATAGACATTTCGAAAGCCGACCTCGCCGAACCACAACCAATTGGTATAGGCGTCGGTCAGCCGCGGTCCCAGCAGCAGCAATGCCGCGATGACGACGGCTGCCACGAGCAGCACTCGGCTGCGGCGGGACAACGAAGGTAAGCCGGTGGGGGGCCGCATGCCCACGATGCCACTCTCCAAGGTCCGGCGGCGTCCGCTCCGTTGCCGGGCGATGCACCGCAGTCCGATTGATGCGGGTGATCCTGTTCGGACCATCTGGCGCCCACTCTACGGAAACGGACATCGAATGGGCTCGGTGACCTTGTTCAGCATCGGAAATACGATTCCGCGCGCGTCATCGGGGCGGCGGGCGGCCGAGTCACCGAGTCCCGCCACGGCCGGTCCCGAGGTGATGCGAGGATGTTTGCGTGACCGCTGACCTGCACGCCGAACTCGTCCTCGCCCGCTCCGTCCGTGAGGTGGCGGAATTCGCCGACGCCGAAGGCTGGGGCAACCCCCCGCAGATGTTCGCGCTGGTACCGACGACCGATCTGGTCGCCGCCGAACCCGGTCTGATCGATCAGCTCGATCAGGGCAACGAACTCACCCCGATCGCTCAGGAAGCGTTCCCCGAGGACATCACGGGCGGATCGATGGCGTTGGACGAATTCCTCGCGACCACGACATGGCCGCCCGCGGTGCAGGGCTGTGTGCTGGTCCAGGAGATCGTCGTGCTGCCACCGGACGCCGAGAGCACCCTCGACGACGCGCTCGCCCCGCTGCTCGCCGATCACGACGCCGCCGACGCCGCGGCCCGCGCGGCGGCCGAATCACATCCCGAACGCAGGGAGGCGCGACTGCTCGCGGCGGTACTGCGCGAGGGCGCGTCGCTGTGCCTGCTGCAACTGCGTCCCGAGGACGACGAGGAATTCGCCGACCTCGACCTGCTCACCTATCCCAACCTCGCGCCCAACCTGGTCGAGGCGCTGCACAACACCTTCGACTGACGGCCCGGGTTCCTCAGCCGCAGCTCACGGTCTCGCGGCCCGCGCTGATGTCGTCGAGGGATTTCACCGCGCCGTCCAGATTCTCGACCTTGACCAGCCGCAATCCCTCCGGCGTTCGCTGCCTGGCCTCGTTGCAGTTCGCGGCGGGGACCAGGAACGTCTCCGCGCCGACCTCGCGCGCGGCCATCATCTTGTACTGGATGCCGCCGATCGGCCCGACCTTGCCGTCCTGATCGATGGTTCCGGTACCGGCCACGAATTTGCCGCCGTCCAGTTCCCCCGGGCTGAGTTTGTCGATCAGCGCGAGGCTGAACATGAGCCCCGCCGACGGACCGCCGATATCGGCGAGGTTGAAGGTGACCTCCATCGGCGGGCGCGCGCCCTCGCCGGGGGTGACGCCCAGGTAGCCCTTGGCCGGATCGTCCGGGCGCGCGGCGAGCACGATCTCGGCGGTCTGCTCCCCCGCGCCGCGACGGAACGCCACGGTGAGTTCACTGCCCGGCGGCTGCGACGAGACCGCCGTCACCACATCCTTGGGCGCGGCGATCGGCGCGCCGTTGATGCTGATCAGTTCGTCACCCGGTTCGAGTACACCCGCGGCCGGTCCGTCACCGACCTTGCGGATGAGCACCACCGTCGGCAGATTCAGGAAATGCAGGGCGGCGACCTCGGCGTTGCCCTCGGAATCCTTGAAATCCTGCTGGTTGGACTTGTCGATCTCCTCGCGCGGCACCCCGGGCGGATAGACCTCGGCGCGCGGCACCAGTCCGTGCTGGCCGCTGGCCCAGAACCCGAAGGCCTCGAACAGGTTCAGGCCGTCGCGCACCGAGACCGTCGTCATATTGAGGTGACCCGTCGTCGGATCGACGGCCGCGCCCTGCACATCGACGACCTGTTTGCCGTCGACCTCGCCGAGTGTGTTGAAGGTGGGTCCTGGACCGAGCGCGACATACGGCACGGTGACCACGGTGCCGATCACACCGAGTATCAGCACCGGGACGAGGGCGGCCACCAGGGTCATGATCCGACGATTCACCAGGCCCACCATAGTGATCGGCCGCGCGTACAGGCCGCCCAGGCAGATTTTCCGGCCTCCGCGCGTCCGCCCGTTCGCCCCTCGCGAACATCGCGCTCACACCGGCGCGAGCCACGCCACCATCCCTTGTTCGTGCCTGTCGCCCGCGTAACGTTAGCTGTATGACTGACCTCCCATTCGGATTCTCGAACCGCGATGACGACGACGCGCGCAAGCGTGGCGAGGAGCCGAGCGGTGCCGATCCGAACAACCCGTTCGGGTTCGCGACGGGTGGTGCGGGCGGGTTCGATCCGTCGCAGCTGGGACAAATGCTGACCCAGCTGGGACAGATGCTCAGCGGGATGGGCCAGCCGGGGTCGGCGCAGGCCGGTCCGGTCAATTACGACGTCGCCAAGAGATTGGCCCGCCAGCAGCTCGGTTCGTCGGTGGCTCCCGTCTCGGAGACCACGGCCAAGGCGATCGCGGACGCCGCGCACCTGGCCGAACTCTGGCTCGACGGTGCGACCACCCTGCCCGCCGGCGCGGGTCGAACTGTCGCCTGGACGCCCAACGACTGGATCGAGGAGACGCTGCCGACCTGGAAACGGCTGTGCGATCCGGTCGCCGAACAGATCTCGGGTATGTGGACCTCGCAGTTGCCGGAGGAGGCACGCGAATTCGCGGCACCGATGGTCGGGATGCTTGGCCAGATGGGCGGACTCGCCTTCGGTTCGCAACTCGGCCAGGCGCTCGGCCAACTCGCCAAAGAGGTGTTGACCTCGACCGATATCGGCCTGCCGCTCGGTCCTAGCAGCACCGCCGCGCTGCTGCCCGCCGCGATCTCCGAGTTCAGCGCGGGCCTGGAACAGCCGGAGAGCGAGATCATGGTGTTCCTGGCCGCCCGTGAGGCCGCCCACCAGCGCTTGTTCCAGCATGTGCCGTGGCTGCGCCAGCAGGTGCTCGGCGCGGTGGAGGACTACGCGCGCGGAATCAAGATGGATTTCTCCGCGCTGGAGGAAGCGGCCCAGGGCATCGACCCGATGACGCTCGGCGACCCGTCGAAACTCGAGGAACTGCTGTCCAAGGGCACCTTCGAGCCGCAGACCACCCCAGAGCAGAAGCAGGCACTCGAACGGCTGGAGACCCTGCTGGCACTGATCGAGGGCTGGGTGCAGGTGGTGGTCACCGAGGCCGTCGGCGAACGCCTGCCCGGCGCGGGCGCGCTCGCCGAAACCCTGCGCCGTCGCCGCGCCACCGGCGGCCCCGCCGAACAGACCTTCGCCACCCTCGTCGGTCTCGAACTGCGTCCACGCAAATTGCGTGAGGCCGCCGCGCTGTGGCGGCGTCTGAGCACCGACGCCGGAATGGAAGCCCGCGACGGCGTGTGGGCACATCCCGACCTGCTGCCCAACTCCGACGACCTCGATTCGCCCGCGGGTTTCATCGATTCGGTGATCGGCGGCGGCACAACCGCTTTCGACGATCCGATGGCGCAGTTGGCGGCGACCGAGGCGCGCGAGGCCGCCGAGCGGGCGGCACGCGAGAAGAAGGACGACGACGGCGAGTGACCGAATCCAGCTAACCAACAGGCAACCACGTCACATGGAGTCCGCTCGATCGGCTTCGAGTCGGGATTTCGATCCAAGTGCTGGTCAGTGGTCCATTTCAGGTTGTCGAGGCTTAAGCTACCCATGAGTTTGGTAACCGTGTTACCGTCAGTAGCGAACAAGTAAGAGCCAGCCAGCTACCAGACGATGTGGAGGCGTGATGCCGAACCTCTCGCTGACACGTTCAGCCACGGCGCTCGGAGACGACCGATGCCCGACCGGCCCGGCTCGACGGACCCCGTACGACGGTCAGAGGTCGAAGTGATGGAACGCCACATAGCTGTCGAGTCCGGTATCGAGGGGCTACCCACGATGCACTATCGGGCCGAGGAATCCGCGGCGGCCGCCTTCGTCGCGGAGATGCGCAGACTGCTGCCCGCCCGCGCGGTGCGCGTCGACAATCGCGTGACCCGGGAAATGCGCCCGCTGCCGTGCCAGCGGCTCTACCAGGAGTAGTCGCCGCGGTCGGATCGCCGGTGTGGATCGCGGACACCGACCTGGACAATCGCTCGTCCGAGAATTGCCCTGTGAACAACGCGAATTCCTGTGGATAACCCCAGGATTCACCCCCTTCGCGCTACCCGGGCACCCGCATACTTCCGGCATGACAACGAATCCTGTGCGGGGACCGATGCTGAATCCGCGGGTGACGGTCCTCGTCCGCCCGTCGGGGGTGGTGCAGTTGGGCTGGGATCCGGAAAAAGCTCTGCTGATCGACCCGCCCGGTCTCGACACCGCGACGGTACTCGCCTTCATCCGACTACTGGACGGCTTGCAGACGCGCCCGCAGATCATCTGGCAGGCCGGGGAGAACGGCATCGCCGCCGATCGCGCGGTGGCGCTGCTCACCGAAATCGATGAGGCCGGACTGCTCGTGCACCCGCGAACCCGCGAACGGCAGGTCAGATCGGTGCGGCTACACGGACTGGGTCCGCTCTCCGACGCCCTGAACACGGGCCTGCGCCGCCTGGCGATCCGTCCGGCGCGCTCACGGGGAGCGGTACCGGACGCGGCGAGCGCGGCGTGGCGAGCTGATCTGGTCATCCTCGCCGACGATGTGGTCGCCGATCCGCACCTGGTGAGCGAGCTGGTGCTGCATCGCATACCGCATCTGCAAGTAAGGATTCGCGACGGCAAAGGCAACAGTCCGTAAGCAGCGGTGAACAGCACAAACGCGCTTCATCGCTCCATATTTCGGCCGAACTGGCTCTCCCCCGCTTCTTCACGCAAGGACGTCCGATGCGTTCACCCGCGTCTGAGCAGCACGCGGCATGGAAGGTTCTGGGACCACGATGCAAAGCCGTCTACACGCAAGTCGCCGAGAATCGGTTCAACGTCCCTCTCGTTGCCATCGCGGCAGCGGGTCTGACGAGTAGTCGGGGCTACGAAGCCCTGGCAAAGCTTGCCGCTGCCGGTCTAATCAACAGGGCGCCGGGGTACGTAGAAGTAGGACCCGTCAGCCTTGATGATTTCGCCACGAATCCGCCCTCCGCCCCCGAATCGATCACGTCAGTGCACGATGCGTGGCGAATCCTCGGTCGTTCCTGCCGACTGGTACATCAGCAGGTGGTAGATCACGGGATGACCACTCCGATCGACATATTCGCGACGATCGGGATCGGTAGTACCGCTGGCTACCGCGCGCTGACTCGACTGGCGGACGTCGGCTTGGTACAGCGTGGCTGGCGAACTGTCCAGCCCGGTCCAGTTTCACTGGACGAATTTGTGCGCGAGCAAGGTTCACCAGTGCGGATGGACCCCAACGGCCGCTGAGCTTCCTACTTGAGTTCGGCGCGGTACACACGCGCTTCACTCAATTCCGGTCAATGCCGCCCATATCTTGCATGAACCGGATCGGCTGACGGACAGCCACTCTTACGGTCTAGATAGTAGGTGACTAGTGCGCCCAGCAAGATCGCTTGCGTTCGAACCTACGCACGATCTCCACGATGTAACCTAGATAACCAATCAGCCAAAACTGACGACTGCGCAAGCCGAGTATTGCAAAACGAATCAATCGTTGCGAGGTTCAGGGGAATCGAACCCCCGGAAAGTTTCTCCTAAACGCCCAGGTCAGCAAGCTGGCCTTGTTGCATCGCTGCTGATCAACAGCTATTTCACGACACGTCGTTACATTTCGCTACAGAATCTACCACCGAACTGATGACATCGTCATTACCAGGCAGAACGCGTCAGGATCCCATCCAGGTGATGACGGCGTCATCACCTGTCATCACCGCGAGGCCACCACCAACACAGACCGCTGAATCGAACTCCACACCGCCTACGCGAGACCCCCCTGCTGCACGCAGTAACTGAATGGCTCGCGGAAAAGCCCGCCTCTCGGTAGGGCAATAATTCGCCGCTAAGCTGCCCCTGCCGGAAGGGCGGCCTGTTGCCGGTGGGAATGATGCCGATGCCCACTCCACTCCCGAGATGGGCGGGAGCCGCACTGCTCGAACACGACTCGATTCATACGCTCGACGCGGCGAACGCTCGGTGTGCGAGGCATCGCTGGTGACATGCTCAGGGACCCGGGCGTCGATGCTCGCGGTACCAGAATGCGTCGGACATCTGTGCCTCCCAGCAGGCGCCGATGTGATCGTCGGTGCCGTCTTGCGCTAGTGCCTCTTGATCGCGGCCTGCGGTCAGCTCAACCTCGGCAAGTGCGTTGCCCCCCAGCATCAGCACGCCGTCGCGGTGTGTCACAACGATGTCGCCGTCCTTTGTCACTGCGGTGTAGACGTACCCGCCCACGATATCGCGGGCTATCTGCTCGGCCGACTCGATGAACGACATTCCGTAGTGGCCCAGTTCTGTGACACCCACGAGCAAGGCTGTACCAGCGTGGGGTACCACCCGGTGAATACGACGGCCGAGCCCGGTCGGCGCCATGGTCATGAAGCGATCCAGCAACTGCTCGCTGAGCTCTTTTTCCCGCAGCCAGTACGGGTGGCGACAGTCATAATCCCGAGCCCCCAAGTCGATGAGCGGAAAGCCCTGGAGGTCTCCCGATTCGGAACGGCGCGTCAGTGACGGGTCGCAGCGATCGAAGAAGCGCATGACGTCCAGCAATGTCTCCGCCACCAGTCGTTCCCCGACCCAGTCTCGGTAACGTCTGTGCACGCCGGGCGCAGTACCGGAAAGATTCTGGATCTCGGTGGGCAGATCGGCATGCGGACCGGGCGTTGCAGCGGCTGGAGCGTGACACCGTCGACCATGATGTGCTCGGTTGGGTGTTCACCAAGCTCAGCGGACGCACCGGATGACCGGCGCCTCGGATGCGGACGCGGGTGTGCCGGTCGACGATTGGGACGACCCTCCGGTGGGATATACGGCCGACCGGCTGGTGCCGCCGGTGATGATCGTGTCCGACCACGACGACGATGCCGCAGTGACCCGGGTCCTGCTGGAGTTCAGTGACCCGGTGGCGGGCCGGATCACGGTGCATCCGACCCCGGCCACCACCGGTGCCGCGCCGCTGGCCCATGATCTGCTGGCAGCGCTGGGGTGTGCGGTGCAGCGGCCGTCGCAGGAGCGGGTTTCCGGAGTGATTCCGTCGTGGCAGGCGGTCAAAGCCTGGGTCACCGCGCTGCATATCGATCAGGTGATCGTGCCGCGCGCGCACCGGCTCTCGGCGGCGGGCCTGGAGCGCCTGGTCGATCTGCGACTCTACGCGGGAATCCGGCTGGTGCTGGTCATTCACGGTGAGGGTCCGTATCGGCTGGTCCGGCGGTTGCCGGCCGGGACCGCGCATCAGGTGATCAGAGACGTCGGTGAAGTGATCGGTTCCACGAGCCGCACCAAGCCTGCGCGGGCGGCGCCGGATTCGCCGACCGAGCTCCCGCCGATTCCTGATGGTGAGGTCACAGGATTCCGGGCCGAGGCGTATCGGAGTCTGGCGGCCGCGGAGTTCGCCCGCGTGGATGCGGTCTATACGACCGGGATGGCTGCCGCGTGCCGGTGGATGCACGCGATGCCCGATCCCGGGCCGATCACCGCGGACGAGGAACCGGCGGAGTATCTGCGGTCGCTGCTGCCCATCGGATTGTCCGCGAACGAAACCAAGCTGGGTACACAGCTGCTGGTCAACGGCTACTCCGCTCATGACCTGCGCACACTGGCCGCTGGGCTGCTGTGCGTGGGCCGCCGACGAGAGCGGGTGAGACTACCGCAACGGTTCGACGACACCTTCGAATTGCAGCGATTTCTCACCGAACTGGTGAGCGACAGCCCCACCCGCCGCCACACCATCACGCTACTGCGCGGAGCCCAAGCCGGATGCCTACTGCACGGACTGCTGATCGAATTACCCCGCGACCTGTTCACCGCCGCCGGTCCCGGGCTCACCGGCGCCCCGGTCACGCAATCGGTCATCGCCCGCATTCGGTCGGGCACTGCCAGCCCGGTCCATGCTGCCGCACTGGCAACCGCCTTGTTCACCGGGTTTCCGGCCGCCTATCTGTCCCAGATCCCGACCGGTGCCCTGTCCGATGACGGCGCACTACTTGCCCTGGGTACGGATAGCGCACCACGGAAGTGGGGTGACAGCGCCCGCACACGCCATGCTTTCGCCGTCCCCGAGCCGGCCCGGGCGCTGCTGGTCGCGGCCCGCACCTTTCTCCAGCTGCGCGGTGGCGCACCGGATCGTGCTCTGCTCAGCGCCGGTGTCGGCGCGGCGGCGCGGCATCTGAACGGAACCGCGGCGGCATGTGGGACCGCGCTGCCGCCACCGGCGCCGGCCGACCGCCACTGGCACATCACAATTCAAGGCTGGTGGGTCGGGCCGAGCCTGCACCGCGAGACCGACTGGACCGTGAAGACCCGTTGGCCGCAGCCATGGGTGAACCCGCAGTGACCCGCCCGGACCGGTCACCGACTGCACCTGGCCAGCACCGTGTTCCGGCAAGCGGGCCACGGCTGCACTACGACGCCATCCGCAGCAAGGCCGCGCACCTGGGACTGACCGCGAAAGAACTCGACACCGCCCTCGGAGTCCGACTCGACACACTCGAAGAAGACCGCGATCAGCGCGGGGTGAGCCTGACCGTTCTCGACCGGCTGCGCCGGATACTGGACATGCCGCTGGACGACCTGGTCATCGACGGCGACCCAACCAATGTTCGGCTCCCGCCCGACAGCGGTTGCGGTGAAGCCGATGACGCGGGGTGCGTGCTGGCGCTGCTGGTGATCCATGACGGGCTCGGCATCGCGGATTTCCTGGCTCGCAGCGGCTGGTCCCGGCGGCGCCTCGATCAGGCGCTGACCGTTCTCGCCCGCCAGCTCGAACCGACCGCGTTGCGGGTTGTGGCCACCGACGACCGGCTCACCGTGCTCATCCGCACCGCAGTGTTGCCCGACGACCTGCGCGCGGCCTTCACCGACCAGCGCGTGCGCCGGGTGCCCCTGGGCCCGCACGAGGCGGTCGAGCTGGTCAAACTCGTCCGCAACAAAGTCCTGGAACCCTTCCCGGATTCCATCGGCCTGCACGAGGAATCCACCAACGCCTACACCGTCGACCCCACCGGCATGCTGGCCCGACAGCGCATCGCGATCCACCGCACTGGCCCCACCCACCGCGGTACCGGTGTGAATGAGCTGGAGGTACATCCCGACGTGATGTTCGCGCTCGGCCTCGCCGCCCGCCCGGCATCGACGGAGCCACCACCGCGCCCCGATTCCTCGACGGCAGCGTGACCGTGACACTCACCGACGGTGCTCGTGTGCCTGGCGCAGTAGCTCGGCGGCGTTGGCCTCGACCCGCACTATGTGCCGCGGCCGGCGGTCATCGCCAAACCGGCCACCCACCTCCACGCCATCGGTCAGCTGGGAGGAGAGGAAGGACATGGAGTCGAACCTGATCAAACCCGGGCTGTTCGAGCCGGTCTCCGATCATCTACCGACATCTACGGCGTAGGTCACTTCGGGGCCGGGGTGATCCGGGCAGACCACCCCGGCGGCGGTGCTTCGCCACCGGCGGACCGCGAGCCATCGGCGTACCAGCATCGGTAGTTCCCCGGTGTCGAGGAGTTCGGTGGCGTAGGGCCCGGTCAGCAGGGGGCCGCCGCAGTCGCAGGCCGCGCATTCGATGTCGGTGACCGGCACGTCGCGAGGACGGCACCGCTGGCAGTGGCGCCGCTCGACCAACCCACCGTCGTCGGCCGGTTCGAGCCAGACGACCTGGATGTCTTCGAGCATCCGCCCCCGCTCGGAGGTGTCGCTGCTGGTATAGCCGCACATCGGGTTCGGGCACACCGCCGGAGCCTCGGGCAGGTTGCGGTGCGCGGTCTGCTTGAGCCGCCACGCCAGATTCGGCCGCCCGCGAACGAGACCGGATGCGGTGTCGCTGGTTTCGTACCGTTCATCGTCGTCGTTGTCGACGGCCGTGACGGCAGCACGTTTCGGGTGGGCCGGCGCCGGTTCGGGATCGGCCGGGGCGATATCGAACAGGTCGTCCGGATCGCCGATGGCCCTTCGGGTTTCCCGCTCGGAGATCACCGACACCGAGGCCGCAGCGTCATCGAGGACCGGCACAACATCGGCGGTCTGCCCTGCGGGGCTCACCGCCACCGCAGCAGCAGCTGGTGTTTTGGTTGCGGGGCCGGAGTGGGGCCGGGTACCGATACGGGTTTTGTCGAGGTGGCCGTAGAGGGTTCCGCGTTTGACGCCGAGGATGTCGGCGATCTGCTGGACCGTGTGGCGGCCCTCGTCGTAGAGCCGCTGGGCCTGTTCGACCTGGTGGGCGGTGAGTTTCGGACGCCGGCCGCCTGTGCGGCCGCGTGCGCGGGCGGCTTCGAGACCGTCGCGGGTGTTGGCGAGGATCAGTTCCCGCTGCAACTCCGCCAGCACGCTGAGCATGCCGAACATGGCGCGGCCTTCGGCGGTGTCGGTGTCGATGCCCTGCTCGACGACCTTCAACCCGATCCCGCGCTCGCGCAGCTGTGCGCCGAGGGTGATCAGGTGCAGCACCGACCGGCCGAGGCGGTCGAGGCGGGTGATGACGATGGTGTCGCCGCGGCGCGCCAGGGTGAGCACGAGATCGAGTTTCGGTCGCGAAGCTTTGGCGCCACTGGCAGTATCGATATGGACATCGGCGGGTTCGACGCCGGCGCGGCGCAAGGCGTCGATCTGGTGGGCAGGGTTCTGGTCGGCGGTCGACACCCGCCCGTAGCCGATCAACATGGTGTCGAAAATAGCCGAAATCGGGTTTGCCGACATTGTTTTCCGGCACGGGTTTCCGACACTCACGTCCTGGGGTTTCTCCCGCTCACATCAGGTTGTCGGCAAACGAACGTTTTCCGACAACCGTCGTTCGGGTCGAACCTGCTCCCAAATCCGGTTCTCGCCGAATCAACCGTAACAGCACGCACCCGGTTTTAGCTGTTGCGATTCATCGTTTGCAATCTGATTTGAACTGATGGAACACTTTAGAGACCGCACTGGATCTACACGAGGAGTGGCCTGTATGGCTGTTCGGTTCAAGCTTGGTTACTACTCGCCCATTACTAACGACCCGCTGCATCGGGATTACGTCGGTTACTTTCCGCGCATGACCGAAGGGGAGTGAGCAGTCCCCGATAACGCGACCACCCGGGAATAGAGTCAGGTGATATTGGTGCGGTGTTCAGTTGGTTCCGCATCCCACCGGGTGGTGGGTGTGGGTGCAGGCCGCAGCGTACTCGGCCGGTGTCCGGTAGCCCAGCGCCGAATGCCGGTGCCGCCGGTTGTGGTCGGTCTTGAAATCTCCGATCACCACCCGGGCCTCGAGCAGGCTGGTCCAGTGG